>CALMOL010000090.1:4082-13791 GCA_937871685.1 uncultured Verrucomicrobiota bacterium | reverse complement strand
ACCCAAGCCCGCCGCTCCCTCGCGTCCAAGCGTCCAGATCGCCGCCGAACCGCCCGCCGACGCCCTGCCATCCTCCCTCCTCCATCCTCCATCCTCCACCCCCGCCGCTCAAGCCGCCCGCGCGATTCAGGAAGAGCTCGAAGAGAGCATCCTCGACCGCGTCGCCGCCGGCCGCACCGTGATCATCACGGAACTGGACCCGCCCAAGACCATCGACCTTGCGCGGTTCCTCGCCGGAGCCAAGGCGCTGGCCGACGCCGGCACCGACGCCGTCACGCTGGCCGACAATTCCCTGGCCATCCTGCGCGTCTCAAACCTCGCCGCCGGCGCGCTGCTCAAGCACAAGCTCGGCGTGATGCCGCTGCTGCACCTTTCCTGCCGCGACCACAATCTCCTCGGCCTCCAGAGCATGCTCATGGGCCTCCAGGCGCTCGGCATCCGCCACATCCTGCCGCTCACCGGCGACCCGGCCAAGGTGGGCGACCATCCCGGCGCTGCGTCCGTCTATGACGTGACGAGCATCCAGCTCATCGGCATCGCCAAACGGATGAACGAGGGCTTCAACCACGTCGGCCGCGAGCTGAAGGGCGCCACGCAGTTCGTGATCGGCTGCACCTTCAATCCGAACGCCAAGAACCTCGACGCCCAGATCTCCCGCCTGGAGCGCAAGCTCGCCGCTGGCGCGCAATACGTGATGACCCAGCCGATCTTCGATGCTGCGCTCGTGCGCACCGTGGCCGAAAGGACGGCGAAGTTCAACGTGCCCGTCTTCATCGGCGTGTGGCCGCTGATGAACGGCCGGCAGGCCGAGTTCCTCCACCACGAGGTGCCCGGCATCATCATCCCCGAGCCGATCCGCCAGCGCATGGCCGGCCTGGAGGGCATCGACGGCCGCCGGGCCGGCCTGGAGATTGCCAAGGAAGTCACCCGCGCCGTGCTCGACCACTTCCCTGGCGTGTATTTCATTACTCCTTTCTTGAATGCAGAGCTGACCTGCGAACTGAGCGCGTTTGCCCGCGCGAGGTGAGACGCGTTGTGGAGTGCGGGAGCTTGCTCCCGCTGTCCTGCCGCAACCACCGCAGGCCGAGGCACCGGCGCATTCTTTCGGAGGCGCCGTTCTGCTTCGTGCCGGCAGGAAAGCGGTGGCAAGCCACCGCACTCCACAACGCGCCGGTCCCGCCGCAAGTCGGCAGACCGCCGTGCGCGGCCTTGCTCTCCCTGCCATGTTTTTCCCCTCTCCTTAGCCATCTTGCTTCACTCGGCGGCGCCATCCTCTCATTATGTCTGCCTTCCTCCTCCGCCGCTTCCTCGGGATGCTCGGCGTGCTGTGGGCGGTGGTGACGATCACGTTCTTCATGATCCGGCTCACGCCGGGTGGGCCGTTTGATCGCGACCGGAAGATCCCGCCGTCCATCGAGCAGGAACTTCTCCGGCGCTATGGCCTCGACGGCACCGAGGGTCGAGAGTGGGGATTACGCGTCGCCTCCCGCTTCAATCTCAAGCCCGCGCTCGCTGAATGGCTCGGAAACACCGGATCGCTCGGCCAGCAGTATGGATCCTACCTCGGCGATCTCATCCGCGGCGACCTGCGCCTTTCCACGAAATACCGCGACCGCTCGGTGAACGAGATTCTCGGCCAAACGCTGCCGGTCTCGATGGCGCTGGGCGGCCTCGCCTTCGTCCTCGCCGCCGTGGCCGGCGTGTGGCTGGGCTGCCGCGCCGCCGTGCGCCAGGGCACCTGGGCCGACACCGCCGCGATGCTCGGCGCGCTGGGCGCGATCTCCGTGCCCACCTTCGTCACCGGCCCGCTGGCGATCCTCCTGCTCGCGCTCCTCCTGCCGATCTTCCCCGTGGGCGGCCTCGACTCGCCGCTCTCGCTCGTGCTGCCTGCCTTGGTCCTGGCCGCGCCCTACGTGGCCTACGTGGCGCGCCTCATGCGTGGCTCGATGCTGGAGGTGCTGAACCAAGACTTCGTCCGCACCGCCCGCGCCAAGGGCCTGCCCGAGCGCGAGGTGATCTACCGCCACGCGTTGAAGGTCGCCATCCTGCCCGTCGTCTCCTTCCTCGGCCCGCTGGCCGCGAACCTCCTGACCGGCTCCATCATCGTCGAGTCCGTCTTCAACCTCCCGGGCATGGGCGGCTTCTTCGTGAACTCCATCCTCAACCGCGACGGCTTCCTGCTCGGTGGCGTGGTGATCGTGTATTGCGCCCTGCTCGTGGTGATGAACCTCCTGGTCGATCTCGCCTACACCACCCTCGACCGCCGCATCCGGCTGTGGTGAGGCAGAAATTCAACCACAGAGGACACAGAGATCACAGAGGCCCGATGAGAGGAAAAACGATGGTCCAAAACCAGCAGCGCAGGTCAGAGGGCAATTGGGCTGAAGGATCACCACGAAGAGCACGAAGGAAAACCTAATGGGTTCTTGTCCCATTCCTTCGTGCTCTTCGTGGTTTCCAAAATCATTCTTCTCAGTTCTCTGTGACCTCTGTGTTCTCTGTGGTGAACTTTTCCCCGCATGGCCGCTGAAGCCGCCCCCGCTGCTTCCCTTGCCGTCCTCGCGCCGCCCACGCGAGTGCGGCTGCCGTGGTCGGCGAAGCTGGCGCTCGCGATCCTCGTGCTGGTGACGCTTGGCGCCATCTTCGTGCCGATGCTGCTGCCCGCGGACGTCGGCCGGCCCTCGCCCGACCAATTCCTTCCGCCCGGCGAGCGCGGTCACTTGCTCGGCACGGACCTCAACGGCCGCGATCTCTTGCACCGCTTGTTTACTGGCGCACGCGTGTCGCTGCTCGTGGGGGTTTGCGGCGCGCTGGTTTCGCTCGCGATCGGAACGACGGTTGGCGTGGTGGCCGGGTGGAAAGGCGGCCGGGTGGATGCCCTCCTCATGCGCCTCGTGGACACGCTCTACGCGGTGCCGCGGCTCATCTTCATCCTGCTGCTGGCCTACGTGACCGAGCAGCCGCTGCGGCAGTGGATCTACGAGACCTTCGCCGGCACCCCGCTCGCGCCGCTGGCCGGCTACACCAAGATCGTGATCCTGGTCTTCGCGCTGGGGATGATCGAATGGCTCACGATGGCCCGCATCGTCCGCGGCCAAACGCTCGCGCTGCGCTCGCTCCCCTTCATCACCGCCGCGCGCGCCATCGGTCAGACGCCCGGGCGCATCGTCACGCGCCACCTTCTCCCAAATCTCCTGCCCATCATCCTGATCTATCTCACGCTCACGGTGCCGGCGGTGATCCTGGACGAGTCGTTCCTCTCCTTCCTCGGCCTCGGCGTGGACGCCGCGCAGGCGAGTTGGGGCACCCTCCTCGCCGACGGCGCCAACGCCGTGAACCCGGTGAAAAGCCATTGGTGGCTCCTCCTCTTCCCCGCGCTGCTGATGTCGCTCACGCTCCTGGCCCTGAACTTCCTCGGCGATGGCCTGCGCGACGCGCTGGATCCGAGGCAGAGGGGGTGACCGAGGTGAATCGTGGATCGTGAATGGTGAATCGTCGGGGCGCGCGCTTCACCGTGACGCCTCATCTGCCCAGCGCTAGCGACTGGTCCGCGCGTAGCGGCTCGCTCATTTGCTCGGTCCACGATTCACCATTCACGATTCACGATTCACCTCCGCCCCGCCGCGTCACCGCGCCTGCGCCCTTCCGACGGCGGCCTCAAGTTGAAGCACATGACCCGCCGCCGCTTTCTTCGCACCGCCGCCATTTCCTCGGGGGTGCTCGCGGCCGGCGGCTACGCGTGGGCGCGCTCCACCGAGGGTGGGCGCTGGCATGGGCCGGCGTCGGACCACTTCGACGGGGAGCGCTTCTTCAATTCCACCGGCGCCAGCGCGGGGCGGCCGTTCACTGATCTTTGGAAATGGAAGCGCACGAGCACGCCCGCCGCTTGGCCCAAGCGGCTCGATGATCTCGCGCCGCTCCGCCTGCCCGGGCGCGCGGATGCGGGCGAGGTGGCGACGACCTTCGTGGGGCATTCCACGTTCCTGCTTCAGTTTTCCAACGGCGTGAACGTCCTCACCGACCCAGTGTGGTCCGAGCGCGTGTCGCCCGTGTCGTGGACCGGGCCGAAGCGCGTGCGCGCGCCGGGCATCCCCTGGGACCAGCTTCCGCCCGTGCACCTCGTGCTCGTCTCGCACGGCCACTACGACCACATGGACATCGCCACGCTGCGCCGCCTGGAAGAGCGCGACCGGCCGCAGTTCCTCACCGCGCTGGGCCACGGCGAGTTCCTGCGCGCGCGGGGCCTCGGCCGGGTGGAGGAATTCGACTGGTGGAAGGGCAGCGATAACGCGGGCGGCACCGGCCTGCGCATCACGCTCACTCCGGCGCAGCATTGGTCCGCCCGCGGCCTGGGGGACCGCAATCGCGCGCTGTGGGGCGGGTTCTTCCTCGATGGAAAAGGCGCGAGCGGCGCGGGCCAGGCGATCCCGCCGGTGTGGTTCGCGGGCGACACCGGCTACGCGCCCGGCTTCTGCCGGGACGTGCGCAAGAACCTCGGCGCCCCCGCGCTCGCGCTGCTGCCCATCGGCGCCTACGAGCCGCGCTGGTTCATGCGCGACATGCACATGAACCCCGACGACGCCGTGTGCTCACATCTGGACGTGGGATCGCGCCGCAGCGTCGGGATGCACTTCGGCACCTTCCAGCTCACCGACGAGGCCGTGGGCGACCCGGTCGCAGACCTTGCCGAAGCCCGCACCCGCCGGCGCATCGCCGACGATGCTTTCACGGCCCTGCGCGTTGGTGAGACGCGCGCCTTCGGGCACGCCTGATCGTCACCGCGGGAACGACCGCGCCACCCATCCAGTCTCCGTCGGGCTTGTCTCCAAGATGGATGGCGCGGTCCCTCGCGCCATCCACCTCGAACGCCGCCAAATCTCTCCCGGCCGGAATCGCCCCCATGCCTGACTTCCTCGAATCCTTCAACTGGCTTCCGCTTGTCGTCGTCTTCCTGCTGTTCGTTGGCTCCGGACGCGTGCTCCTCGCGCGAGCCATGCGCGCGGCGGTGTTCCGGGTCGCGCACGAGGAGCCGGTGGCCTGGGAGGCGCTGCCTCTTTATCTGCGTGAGCGCGTCACCGCATTGCACCCGACGCTGAAGGAAGCTGGCTTCGTCCCGATCGGCGGCCTCCGCGAGACCGAGGGCGGCCGGCTGACGCCGCAATGGACGTGGCCTTGGCTCCATCCCGACACCGGCACCGTGGTGCATCTCCGGCTCCAGGAGACCGACTGGGCCACGCTCGGCCAGGAACATTGGGTAATCGGCACACGTTTCACGGATGGCACCGGCCTCCTCACGGTCAACAGCGCTGCAAACCCAGAAGACAAGACGGCCGGAACTGGCTGGGTCTTGGAAGGCCAGCCCGGCGCCGGCCTTTCCGAACTTTGGGAGCGGCACGTTGCGCGCGTCCAGGCGCACGCCGTGGCCACGTCCGCGCGCCCGGTGGCGCTGACGCCGGAAACGGCGCTCGCGTCCTTCGCCGAGCAGAACCGCTCGATTTGGGAGATGCTGCGCGCCGACACCGCGCGCCTCAAGGAAAGCCCCGCCGGCACCCTGCGCCTGCGCTGGGGGTGGATTCTCCGTCAGGTCTTCGCCGGCCCGCCGCGCGCCTTCGTTGCCCCGGCCGGCGCTGCGCCACGCGTTGCTCCAGCCGGGCCGTCGCGGCCCTTCCCGTATTCCGAGGAGGCGCGTGACGAGCTCGACCTCGCCGCCTTCCGCCACATGGAGGCCGGCCGGCAGGCGCGCCGTCTCTCGCCGCGCGGACGCACGCTGGTGGCGCTGGGGTCGCTGGCCGTCTTCGCGGCGTTCCTGTGGGGGCGCGGCGAATGGCGCTTTGCCGCGATCCTTGCCGGCGTGCTTTTGTTTCACGAGGCCGGGCATTGGCTCGCGATGCGCTGGTTTGGCTCGCGCGACACCTCCATGCTCTTCATCCCGTTCTTCGGCGGCGCGGCCATCCAGAACGACCGACCCAACGTGAAGCCTTGGCAGCAGGTCGTCATCCTCCTCGCGGGCCCGCTCCCCGGCCTCGTCATCGGCTTCGCGCTTGGCGCGTGGACGCTGCTCCATCCGGCGGCGCCCTGGATGAATCAGCTCGCGCTCGTGTTCATCGCGCTCAACGCCTTCAACCTCCTCGTCCCCGTGCTCCCGCTCGACGGCGGGCAGCTCGTGGGCCTCGCGCTCTTCGGACGCACACCGCACTTGGCCGTCGCCTTCAAGGCGGTGAGCGCCGTGGCCCTCATCGTCGGGTCCACGCTGCTTGGCCTTGGGCCGCTGCTGTGGATCGTTGGCGCGGCCTTTCTCGTGCGCATTCCGTTGGAATGGCGCACCGCCGCCATTCACCGCGACCTGCGCCGCGAGGCCGATGCGCTCCAGTTGCCCGACACCGGCGAGGAGGATTGGCTGCGCCGCATTTTCCGCCGCCTGCGCGGGCCGAAGTTCGAGGGACCGCGCGCCCCGCTGCGCTACCAGGAGGCACTGCGCCTCGTGACGCTCGTGCGCCACCCCGGCGCGCGCTGGGGCACCGCGCTCTTCGCGCTGGCCGGCTGGCTCGCGCCGCTGTGGCTGCCGGTGGCCGCGATCCTGCCGATGCGATGGCAGGGCCAATGGCGGCTCGCGCAAGCCGAGGAACAGGCCCGCGCTGTCGGGCTGCCGCGTCCGGCGGATGTGCGCCGCGAGCGGGACGAGCGCGCCCGCGCGCTGCCGCCGGAGCAGAACGCGGGCGTTGTTCTCGCGCAGATGCAGCCGCTCATTCGCGAGCGCGACCTTCTGAAGGCGCGTCGTTCCGAGAGAATGGACACGGGCAACGCCGTCTTACCCGACCCTGACCGCCAGCGCCTTCGGGCCTTGGACGAGCAATTGGGAGCGCAACTCGATGAAGCAGGCCGCCGGCCGGCGTATGCCATGCCACCCAAAGCGGACCTGCCCAGCTTCCTTGCCTCGCTGCCTCCGATCGGTTTCGGACGGGATCTATTGGGCGGCATCCGCATGGCTGAACCAGCGCTTTCCACCTTGTCGGCGGCACTGGACGCCGACGACTACGCAAGCGCGGCGCGACGGCTCGAAACCATCGCGCGCCTTTCGTCCCTTTTCGCCGCTTCGGCCGAGCCGAGTCCCAGCAGAAACGCGGGGAGCTTGTTGGATGGCGCACTGCTTCAATTGGAGCCGGGGTTGGCCCGGCTCACTCCTTCGCCAAGCGCGGCGACCGGACTGGAAAACTTGGCCACGGTGCTGCCCGAGGCCGCCTGGGTGCGCCGCACCCTTCTCCCCGTCGCCCCGCGGGATCGAGCTTGGGAAGAAGCGGGAGCTTTCGAATGGTCCGCTGCGTCTCCCCGTGCGGGCGTCGATCTGCCGTGGTCGCTGCGCGTGATCACCTGGCTTGGGGAGATGTCGCCGTTCGTCCCCGCGCGCCGCGCTCAGTTCGTGGCGGATTCTCGGGAGATTCAATCCAGTCTTTCCGATCCCGCCCGGCCATGGGGCTGGGAGCCTCCCGCTCAGGTCGAAACCATCGCCACGACGAGTCAGAGGATTGGCACCTCGGCGAATGCTTGGCGCCACCAACGCGAGGGCTACGCGCGGCTCGCCGCGCGCTTGGGACTGGCCCGCGCCGCGCTGGCTTGGCACCACGCGCGCATGACTACCGGCCGCGGGCTGGAACGCCTCGAAGACTTGCGCGCGCCATTTCTCGTCGCACTCTCGCGGCATCCGCTCACCGACGAGCCGATGCGGCTGGAGCGCGGGCGCAACGGTCGGCTCCAATTGTCCTTCCCCAGCCCGCAGAATCTCGCGTGGCAATTGGAGGGGAACGTTTTGCCGTCGGAGGAAGGCGAGGACGACGATGAGTGAGCCTCAGCTCGAATGATCGTAGATGATCTTCCAACCATCCGGGCCGCGGCGGAAGAGAATCGTGGTGCGGCCTTCCGCGTCGCCCTTCGCCTCGGTCGTGACCTTCCAGTGGCCAAGCACGAGCATATAGTCGGCGCCGATGGGCGTGAACTCGAATTCGTCCAGCGTGAGCTTTCCCATCGCGGCGGGGTCCGCGTAGCTCTTTTGGTAGCGCGCGAGAATCGCGTCCCAACCGCGCGTGATGCCCTTGGAACCGACGAAGCGGATGTCGGCCGACTTCTCGTAGCCGGCCATAAAGCCCTCTAGGCTGCCCGCGTTCCACGCGGCGGCCTGCGCAGCGATGATCGCGCGGATTTCTTTTTCTCCCGGCGCGTCGGCCGCGGAAGAGAAGGGAGCGGCAAGGAACAGCAGCGCGGCGAGCAGGCGCAGTCTCATGCCGTCGAGCGTAACGCGCCGCACCGGCGGCTCACGAGGACTTTTTCTTGGCCGCGGTCTTCTTCGCAGCTGGATTCTTGGCGGCCGGCTTTTTCGCGGTCGTTTTCTTGGCGGCAACCTTCTTCCCGCTCTTCTCCGGCCAGCCGGCTTCCATCTTGCCGTAGGACTCCTTGTCCACGGTGGAGCGGCTCTTCGGGCGCGAGGTGCCAGCCTTCTTGCGGCGGTTGATGTTGGCGACGAGGGAATTTTTCTTGGCAGCCATGCAAGGGAATCGCGGCGCGGCGCGGCCGCGGCCCTGCTCGCCCGCAGGCGCGAATCGCGCCAACTCGCTTTGCAAGACCAATGATCGGAGATCTTACAGCGCGCGCCACTCGCGCAGCATGCGCTCGCGCTGCTTCGCATCCGGCACTGGCCCGCGGGCGGCGCCGAGGTTGTCGCGCAGGTGGCGCGGGTCGCTCGTGCCAGGAATGGCGCAGGTCACGGCGGCATGGCCGAGCACCCACTTGAGGAGCCACTGCGCCCACGATTGGATGCCAAGCTCGCGCGCGGCCCATTCCGGGATCGGCTTTCCCTTCGTGCGGGAGAACGCGCCGCCGCCGCCGAAGGGGCGATTCGAGATAAAGCCTACGCCACGCTCAGCGCACAGCGGCAGCAGGGTCTCCGCGGCCTCCGGCTCATCGAGCGAGAGGTTGAGCTGGAGGAACCCCCACGGCTCGGCACGCAGCACGCGCGCCACTTCGTCGAACGCGCCGCTGTGGTAGTGCGTGATACCGATCATGCGCGCCCGGCCGGAGTTTTTCCAGGACCGCAGAGCGGGCAGGTGCGCGCGCCAATCCACAAGGTTGTGGACCTGCATCAGCTCGACGTGGTCGGTGCGCAGCCGGCGGAGCGATTCTTCCATCTGCTTGCCGCCGGCCTCCACGCCAGGCGTCCACACCTTGGTGGCGAAGAAGAGTTTCGGGCGCAGGCCGGTCTCGGCGGCGAGGTCGCCGAGCACCGTCTCGGACGAGCCATACATCGGGGAGGTGTCCACTACATCCGCGCCAGCGGCGGCGAACTCGCGCAGCACCTCGGTCAGAGCGGCACGCTTGGTGGCGTCGGAATTCACGTCGAAGACCTGCCAAGTGCCCAGGCCGACGCGCGCCACGCTGCCCTTGCCGCCGGGCAGCGGGGAGCGCAGCAGCGGTTCGGCGGCGGCGGGAGTCGGCAGCGCCGTGGCGGTCGCCACGACGGCCGTGCCGGCGCGGAGGAACTGCCGGCGGGTCAGGGAAGACGGCAAGACGTCGCTCATGCGGTCCTCTCCGCCCGAAGGGTCTGACTCTCAAGGCTGCTGTCGCAATCGACGCGACAGGCGAGCGCTCGGTTGTAGAGGCGGGGGGGGGGGGGGGAAAGGAAGAGGGGGCCGGGGGGGGGGCGACAGGGGGGGGGGGGGGG
>CALMOL010000090.1:0-4072 GCA_937871685.1 uncultured Verrucomicrobiota bacterium | reverse complement strand
CGTGCCGCCTGTAGCGTCTTCCCGGGTGTCCGCTGTCGGGCAAACCGCGGCAGCCACCCAGGAGGAAGTCACAGGCGGCACGTCCGCTGCGCGGACAGAGCCGCCTCTACAACCCGATCGTCACGCGGCCTCGAATTTCCACGCGCCCGCCGCGTTCTCCTCGCGGCGCAACCGACCCTGGCGCTCGGCGTGGTCGAGGTGCGAGAGCGTTTCCACCAGCGCCAATCCCCAGCCGGCCTGCGACATCCCGACAAAATCGAACGAGCCCATCGCCACCTCCATCACGGTGGCGCGATTCTTCGCGCGCACGATGCCTTCCATGTGCGCCAGGCGCTCGGCGTGGTGGGCGAGCAGGGCGCGCACGCGGCCGGCGAAGGCGGTCATTGGCTCGCCGTGACCGGGAAGAGCCAGCGCGACGGGCAGGGCTTCCAATTCCCGCAACGACGCGAGGTAGCGCCCGAGCGGATCCGGCTCGATGCCGGGCCACAGGCCGATGTTCGGCGTGATGTTCGGCAAGACCTGGTCGCCGGCGAGCAGCAGGCCGTCGGCGGGAGAATGGAAGATCAGTTGGCCGTCCGAATGCCCGGGCGCGTGGAGCACGGTCCACTCGCGGCCGCCCATGAGAAAGCGCTCGCCGGACGAGAGGGTCTCACGCCGCGCGGGGAAGGGGAGCATCCCGTCGTGCGTGGAGCGCTCCTGGTTGGCGTGGCGCGTGTTTTGGAACATCGCGATCAGGTCCGGCGGCACGCCGCAGCGCCGGGCGTGATCGGCGATCTCGGCGTCGCGGCCCGGCGGACGATGGACCCAGATAATGTCGGCGATCTCCCACTCGCGGGCCGACATCCGCGCGGGCGCGCCGTTGCCGGCGCGCTCGAGAAGCCAGCCGGCGAGGCCGAGATGATCGGGGTGCGAGTGCGTGAGGACCACTTGGCGCAGGTCTGCCCAGCGCAGGTCGAGGGCGGACACGGCGGCCTCCCACGTTTCGCGTGCCTTTGAAGTGTTGAAGCCCGCATCGAGCGCCGTCCAGCCGTCGGCGTCGCGCAGGAGGTAGGCGTTCATCACGTCCAAGCCCGGGAACGGCACCGGCACGCCGACGCGATGGATTCCCGGCGCGACCTCGGCGAACGAACTCGTGGCGGAGGAGTGGTTTGGGGCGCTCAAGGAAGGGAGCCGACGATAGGGCCACCGCCCGCGCTGTCTATTCAACCGCGTGCCACCACACCATGACCGCGGCCTACTCCGGCGGCTCGATTGGGCGGCGGCCTTGGAAACAGAGGCGGTCAATGATGTCGTTGTGACCCGCCCCGGGAACATCCTGATAGCGCACCCAGCCCGGCCACGCCCCGGCGAGCGCGCGGCCCATCTCGACGGAGATGATCGCGTCGTCCGTGCCGTGGAAGATCGCCACGTCCGGCCGCGGCGAGCGAGCGAAGATCGTCTTCAGCGCGGCGACGTTGTCCCAGCGGTGCGCCAACACCTCGCACAGCGGCCAGCCGACTTGCCGGCGGGCCATCGCGCGCAGCGAAGTAAAGGGCGCCAACAGCATCAGGCGGCGCACGCGTGGCTCGCCCACGGCGAATTCCAGCGCCACGGCGGACCCGAGCGAGACGCCAAGCACGTTGAGGCGCTCGGCCAGTCGCTCCTCGGGCTCCCCCAATCGCGCGGCGACAGCGGGCAGCAGGCGCGGCAGCGACTCGGCGATGGCGGCGCGGCTGGGCCAGCCCTCGCTCGCGCCGTAGCCGGGATAATCCACGAGCAGGCGCGCCGCGCCGGGCGCAAGCTTGGGAAAAGGCGGGTGGTCCAGCCAATCGAGCGCCGCCATGCCGTTGCCCCCGAAGCACACCCACAGCTCGCGCGGCGCGGCCGCATCCTGGGGCGGCGCGTAAAACGCCACTTGCCGGCCGCGGGACGTGATGAACTCCACCTCGGTCAGCCCAGACGACGTGGCCCGGGCGCGCTCGGCCGGCGCATAACGACGCGGAAAGAAGATCAGCCGGTCCTGCTGCCACCAAATCAGCGCGGCGAAGGCGAGCGCGGCGAGCAGCAGGGCGAGGAACATCCGCCGCACCCTCGCACCCGCGGGCTCGGCGAGCGCGTGCTCGGCGCGGTGGATGGATCGCGTCATGACGAAAAGTTTGCGCCCCGGCGTGGTGGAAAGGTGACGCGCCCCCGCTACGATGCGCCAGCATTTTCCCGGCGGGCTTCGGCGCGGTTGTCCGCGCGTTTTCCCCCTTGCCACGGCGCGTCCGCGCGGGAGGAGTCGCCCCCTTTCTTTTCTTTCCCCGCCGCGCCATGCAAAAGGAACTTTCCGGCCCCCGCGACCTGGCGGCGCTCATCCACGAGCGCTGGCCCACGGAGCCGGGCTCGGACGCGGACCGGGCCGAGCTGCGCCCCTCGGTGGACACGCTCACGGAATTGATCCGCGTGTGCTTCCAGGCCTCGCTGCTGCGCGAGGAGGCGCGGCCCGTGACCTTCCGCCTGCTGCTGGCGGAGCCGGGGCGCTTCGCGGCCGAGAAGGGGCCGCCCGATGGCCTTCACCGCCTGGAGCTGGCGGTGCCGCGCCCGCTCAACTCGCTCGAGCTGCGCCGCCTCTCGCCCGCCGCCAACGTGCAGCGCTCGCTCATCGGCGTGCGTTGGGACGGCGGCCAGGGCCTGCGCATTTGGGGCATGCTCCACTCGGGCCTCGCGTGGCTGCAAAACATCTACGGCGGCCGCGGCCACGCCCAGCCGCTGCCCGAGGAACTCGTCATCACCGTGACCGGCGCGGGCCGGCTCGCGGTGGGCTTTGGCGCGGAGATCATCGCGCGCTTCGACGGGATGCGGATCACGGGGCCGTCGCTAAACATCTACCAGTCGCGCTGGATGGCGCGCACCTTCGGCGACGCGGGCGACGAGCTGCTCGAGATCCACCTCGCCGCCGCCAAGCGCGCCGCGCGGCCGTGGGCCGGCCTGGACCCGATGCTCATCGGCACGATCGTCACGCACATGATGCGCCGCATGGTCTCGGCGGTGCGCTCGGCCGGCCACGGCGGCACCATCGGCATCATCCCGCCGGAGATGGCCAACGAGTGCTGCGGGGCCAACGACTTCATCAACCTCAAGTATCGCTTCGCCGAGGGCGAGCCGCGCCGGCGCTTCCGCACGCTGCTGGTGGGCATCATGAACCGCGTGGCCGAGCTCCATGGCGACGATGGCGAGGTGGATTGGGACTTGGCGAAGCCGGTCGGCTGGACTGAATACCTGCGCTGTCGCGACGAGCGCCTGACCGAGCTGGACGAGGGCATCTTCGAGATGGCGCACCTGATCGCCGGCTCGGCCGAGGTGGACGGCGCGGTGGTGCTGACGAAGCGTTTCGAGTTGCTGGGCTTCGGCGGGGAAATCTCCGGCCTGCTGCCCAACGTGGCCGCGGTGCGCCGCGCGCGCGACATGGAGGGCACCCTCTTCGAGGAGGAGTCCACCGAGAGCGTGGGGACGCGCCATCGCTCCACCTACCGGCTGTGCCGCGCGCTGCCTGAGGCGCTGGCCGTGGTGGTGTCGCAGGACGGCGCCGTGCGTTTTGTGAAATACGAGAACGGCGCGGTGACATTCTGGGACCAATCGAACACGAGCTCGCTGGACGTGTGAGCGGCTAAGATATCGCCCTCTGCCCGCCGCCCAACGACGCGGGACGCCCGCCATGTTCTTCCTCAACGCTGCCGCTTTCTTCTTCGCCGCGCTCGCGCCGGTCGTGGTGATTCTTTATCTGCGGCGCGTGCGGCGGCGGCCGGCCACGGTCTCGACGCTGCGGTTTTGGCGCGCGGTGACGCTGGATCACCAGCGGCGCGCGCTGTGGCAGAAGCTGCGCCGGCCGCTCTCGCTGCTGCTCCAGCTCCTGCTGCTCGCGCTGATCCTCTTCGCGCTGGCGCGGCCGGAGTTTGGCGCGTGGTTCTCGGGCGGCGGGGCCACCGTGGTGGTGCTCGATGCCACGGCGCGCTCCCAGGCGCGCGATGAGTCGGGCAAGCCGCGCTTCGAGACCCTGCGCGCGCAGGCCGAGCAGGTCTTCAGTCTTCGTCTGCACCTGGGCGGCCGAAAT
>CALMOL010000089.1 GCA_937871685.1 uncultured Verrucomicrobiota bacterium | reverse complement strand
GCCCGCGAGGCCTTCCGCCTGGCCGCATCCAAGCTGCCGATCATGACGACTTTCGTCAGCCGGCAGGCTGGAACTTAATAGAGGGTACCGATGAAAGCTTCGGAGCTGCGCGCCAAGGACAAGGACGCCCTCCCCGCCGACGGCTTGGAAACCTTCCCCACCGTGGTCGATCTCGTCGAGCCCATGGGCGCCGAGACGAACTTCTATCTCCAGACCGGCGCCACCACCGTGGTGTGCCGCGCCCCCGGTTCCCCCGCCGACCGCCATTCCGGCCACCGGATGCGCTTCCAGTTCTCTCCTGCCCGGGCCCACGTCTTCGACCCTGAGACCACGCTGCGGCTGAATGGAGCCGCTGACCGCGCCGAGCCACCAGCCGCGCCGCGCCCATAGCGTCCCGCGCATCCCCGGATGATCTCGCCGCGCCGCCCGCGAGCGCCCTTCGGGCGACGCCGGAAGCAATCGAGGACCTCTCCTTGAGCACGGCGATCCCCTTCCCGAATCCCCATGACCTGCCTCCTCGCTTGGTGCCTCCGCGCGCTGCTCGGTGCCCTGCTCATCCTCGCCCTTCCGCTCGGCGCCGCCGAGGCCAACACGCTGCGCCTCCTCGTCCGGAGCGAATACCTCGACCCCGCAATCCTCCGCGATTTCGAACGGGAATTTAGCTGCGCCGTCGTCGTCGAACAGCACGACGGCGACGATGCTCTGCTGGCCAAGCTCCAAGGCACCCCGTCCTTCGACGTGACCGTGCTGCCCGACCACCAAGTCCGCCCGCTCATCGGCCGCGGGCTGCTCGCGCCGCTCCGAAAGGAAAAGATTCCAAACCTCTCGCGCCTGGAGGAAGCCTTCCGCACGCCGCCCTTCGATCCCGCGGGCGAATATACCGTCCCCTACCAGTGGGGCTCGCTCGGCATCCTCGTCCGGCCGGCCAAGGACGCCGCCGCGCCGCCGGCCACGTGGGGCCTGCTCCTCGATCCCGCGCAGCAGTTCCAGCCCTTCGTGCTGATGAACTCCCCACGCGATCTCATCGGCGCCGCCCTGCGCTGGCGCGGCCATCCCCTCAACTCGCTCGACCTCACCCGCCTGCGCGAGGCCCGCGAGCTCCTCGCCGCCGCCGCGGGCCGCGCCCTGGCATTCGACAGCTCCGAGGGCGCCCAAGGCCGCGTCCTCGCCCGCACCGCCGCCGCTGCGATGATCTATTCCAGCGAGGCCGTGCGCGCCATGGCCGAGGACCCCGCGCTCCTCTACCTCGTGCCGCGCGAGGGCTCGCGCCTCTGGGTCGATTCCTTCGTCATCCTGAAGGCCGCTCCGAACCGCGATCTCGCCGAGCAATTCATCAATTTCATGCTCCACCCGCTGCAAAGCGCGCGCGTCGCCGGCTTCACCCGCGCCGCCACCACCAACGCGAGCGCCCGCCCCTTCCTCACCGCCGCCGAGCTCGCCAACCCGAACATCTACCCGCCGGCCGAAGTGCGCGCCCGCCTGGAATACCTCCAAGACCCCGGCGAGAAATCCCCCCTTCTCGACGAGGTGTGGAAGCAAGTGAAGGCACCCTGACCAAGACTCGGCGCGATCAAGCGCGCGCCTGCACCGCCATCGCCTGCGAAGTCGCCCCCGCCTCCGCCGTCTTGTCGATGATCCGCACCGGCACCCCCAGCCGCGTCAGCCAAAGCGCCCGCACGAGCCCCGTCGGCCCGGCCCTGACGATGAGAACGGGCGGAGCATTCACCGGCAATGGCGCTGCGCTTCGGACGAAGCGCTCGGCGGCATTCCAGCTTAAAGGTGAAATCATCCAAAGTTGGGTGACAAAATACTTGGTTCAGCGGGCGGAAGACCGGAACGGTTTTCGGGAAGACCAAATTGATCCTGTAGAGGACTCCGCTCGTCCTTGGGAAGAGGGGCGCGGTCATGCGCATGACCAGATTGGTCATGCGACAGACCCAAACGGTCATGCGCATGACCCAATCGCCCATGCGGAAGAGCACTTTGGTCTTCGGGAAGACCAAATTGGTCCTGCGGAAGACCCGAACGCTCTTTGAAGGACCCAATCGGTCATGCGCATGACCGTTTTGGTCATGCGGAAGACCCAAATGGTCATGCGAAAGACCGATTTGCTCATGCGCATGACTCGCGCCCTCTTCCAAAACGTGGGTGGGAGGCGGTGGGAGCCTTGAGCGAAGAGCCGCGCGGGCGATTGCTTCTGGTAATGGGCGTCGCAGCGAAGAAAGCGACCCCATTCTCGGGTCGCATGCTTAGCTCAGCGATTCAGGAAAGGGGTTGTCTGCCTGCTCCGACCAACTGAGCCAAGCGTGTTGTCATCCAACTTCGGACGAGGTTCCCGTCAAACTTGGGCGAAAGTCATCCAGCGCTGGATGGGGTGGGGTCCAACCTCGATCAAGCCTCATTCAACGCTGGACGGAAGGAATCAAACCTTGGAGGTCCCCTGCCCGAGCTCCAAGCTCGGCACGGAAAGGTCGCGCTTTTCCAAAAAATATCGGGTGTGCCCCGCCGGGTAGTCCTCCAACTGGCCAAAGACGCGATACCCGAGCCGCTCGTAGAAGCCGAGCGCCTGGAAGCTGAAGGTGTCCAAGTGCGCGTGCCGGCATCCCCGCGCGCGTGCCTCCGCCTCGGCCGCCCGCATGAGGCGGCGGCCCAAGCCATTGCCTCGCACCTCCTCCGCCGTCCAAAGCTGCCGGCCGAAGAGCCACCCCCAGTGCGTGTGGCCCAGGAAACCCCCGACGATCTCCCCCGCCCGGCGCGCTACCACCGCCAAGGGCCGGTGATCGGCCGGCGGCGCCTTCATCACGTTATAACCGATCAAGCCACGAATGATCTGCTCCACCGCGCCCGGGGGCAGCGTTGCCTCTAACTCAACGATGATGCTCTGGTTCATGGTGTCGCAGATCAATTCATGTCTGTAAGCTCAGCGACGCCGCAAGGCGGCGCACCGCCTGCCCGAGTGCTGCGAGGACCAGCCGGGTGCGCGGCGCCATGGAGCAACCTACTGCCGAGCGTGGCTGGGCTGCGTTCTCACGGGTTGGCTCGCGCGAGCAAGCATGACGGACAGACGTAAATCTTCCCCCGGCGCGAGCCGTTCGCCTCCCGCGCGTAGTCGTCGCGCGCATAGGGAAACCGGGTGCGCCGTGCCTCCGCATAATCGGGACGCCGGAAGAAGCAGGAATCCGGATGGGGTTCGTAAACGATCTCGGTTCGCATGGCGATGTGATGCACAGGGCAGACGCCGCCGGTCTTCAGGTCACGCCAGTCCCCTACTCCCGTGACCGCGGTCTGGAAGGTCGCGCACCCGCAGAAAATGGCGAGAACCGCGAGCAGGGGGATGAGACTCTTCATGGGGCGTCAAGCGTCCTAGCGGACCCGAAGCTCAGCGCCCGCGGAACGCCGGGCGCTGGCGGCGGGACCGTCTGCCGCCACCAACGTGACGCGCGGAGACGGCCGCGGCCTCGCGTGGCTAGGCGGCATCGAGATCAGGGGGCTCGCAGCGTTCCGACGTGCCGGTAAGTGTTGAAGAGCACGCCCGTCGGCGTGGCCTTCGAGCTGACGAGAGCGAGCTCGCGCAGGCTGGCACTGTCCGAGAAACAGCGTTTGCCCTGGCCCAGCAGGAGCGGATAGACCGCCAGCACCAGGTCGTCCACCATGCCCTGCTCAAGCAGCGCGGTCGTCAGCGTCGTGCTTCCCCAGACGATGAGGTCGGGACCGTCCTGGGACTTGAGGCGGCGAATGCCCTCCATGATGTCTGCGCCCAGATGCTCGACCGGCCCCCATCCGAGGCTGTCCGGCCGGTGGGTTGCGACGTATTTGGTCGCGGCGTTGATGTTGTCCGCGAACGGACCGCCCTTGACCTTCGGCCAGTAGTTGGCCCACAGGTCGTAGGTGCGCCGGCCAAGCAACAGGTCGAAGCCCTGGCCCTGGGCCTCGACGGTGGCCGCGGCCCCTTCCGGGCTTCGATACGGCGCCGTCCACTCACCATTCGAGTAGTCGGTGTCGGCGTGCCGTCCGCCGGGCGCAATCACGCCGTCCAGCGAGATGTGTTCGAAGATTCTGATCTTTCTCATTTTGGGTCGGTCCGGTTGGATGATTTAACCCCCGTATTGGTTGATGCGCGGGGATGTCGCTTACCGAACCTAGGCTCAGTGACGCCGCAAGATGGGTGCGAGACTTGCCGGCGAAGTCTCTCGGTGAACGCCTCCGTGTCGCGGAGCGACACCTGCCGGTAGCCGGTGGTTTCCAACCCCCGGACCCCCGCCCTCTGGCAAGCCGCGTCGCGGAGCGACGCTTGCCAAAGACGTGGGCGCGAGGACGGGACTACACCGTTTTTCAAAGAGATGGAGCGGATGCTCAGGGAAATCCTCCTGACTCTACGACGCGCACCCACATAGGCTCGCCCGAGAACATCTTCCCGTCTTTCAGGATGTGATCTCGATACCTGAACATGAGCTTGACGATGTCCCCAGGCTTCACGCTGTAGCGCGCATCATCATCGGGATCTTCTTGCAGCTTACACCCACTTTCAGGGGGGTGAGCGATGCCTGGCCGCGGGTGGCGCACGCGTCCCGCCCAGGCCAAGCCGAAAGCACCGGCGCTTCGCGCCCCGTTGTCCAGGGCCGCCGGGCGGGGACGCCCGGCGCGGCGCGCGGGACGCGTGCGCTACCCACCGGCGGCCGCGCTCAACCTCCCCGAAAGGCGGCGTAGAATATGGATAGGATGCGCTCATTCTGCCTAGCGGGGATTGTTCAACGTTGAACGTCGCATAGCGCGGTAACGCGACGCCGACAGCACCATCGATGCTCGCGGTTGTTTCTGTGGAGGCTCTGGCCCTCCGCGGCGATGCGGCACTACACCCGGCGAATGCGACGCCGGAACTACGGCAGCTTGTAAACTTCGACGAGCGCGATGCCGGTGGCGCCGCCCTTGCCGCGGATGATGGCGGTGTAGGCGCCTTTTGGCAGGGTGACGACCAAGGCGGACTCGGCGGCATTCGTAGGAGCGAGGCCGGTGGCTTGGATGGCTTCGCGCTGGGTGTCGGCCCAGTTGTCGTTGGTGGCGAGGAGGGCGCCGGTGGCATCGTGTAGCTCGAGCACGGGGTCGGCGAGCACGTCGGTCAGGCCGGCATCGGTAAGGGAGGGGGCGATGGCACGCACGAGGACGCGGGCGGTGCCGGATTCGCCGACGCCGAGGCCGGCGCCGACGACGAAGCCGCCGATCATCACGTTGTCGCCCGTTTCCACGCGGCCACGGGTGCTGACATTGATGAGCTCGGAGGCGCCACCAGGGGCGAGGTATAGACCTCGACGAGGCTCACGCCGGTGCTGCCACCCGCGCCGCGGACGATGGCGGTGTAGGCGCCGGGAGGGAGCACGCGGATGACGGCGGACTCGCGCGGGTCGCCGGGGGCGAGGTTAGAGGCCTGGATTTCCACTTGCTGGGAATCGCGCCAGTTGTCGTTTGTGGCGAGGGAGGTGCCGCTGGAGGCGAAAAGCTCCAGCGTGGGATTTGCGAGGACGCCGGTCACCCCGGCGGCGGCGAGGGAGGGGCCCAGGGCGCGCACGAGGACGTTTTTTGGCTCGGTGCCGGTGATGACGAAGCCGCCGATGAAGACGTTGTCGCCGGTCTGGGTGCGGAGGCGGGTGGAAAGATTGATGGCGCGGCCGCTGCGGGTGACGGAGGTGGCGCTGCGCGGGTCGGAGCCAGCGTGGAATTCGGCGAGGTTGTCCTCGCCGTCGCCGTCGGGGTCGGCGTGGTCGCCGCTGATGGCGGGATCAAGCAGTTCGGCGGGGGTGAAGCGCGCGGCCTGCCACGCGGCGAAGGTGGCGGGCGGCGCGGGGGCGGCGCGGTCGAGGGCCATGCGCGGGCCGCTGCCGGCGGGCACGCCAACGAGGGTGAGCGTGAGGGTGCCGGCGGCAACCATCGCCTGGAGCTGCGCGCGGGTGTAGGGGCCGAGGCTGGTCTGATCGCTGGCGTAGTCGCCGGAGGGCGGGCGGTAGAGGAGGCCGAGGTTGTCGGAAACGAACCGCGCGCGGGCGATGAGGTCGATGCCGCGGGCGCGCGCCTGGGCCTCAAGGGTGGTCCAATTGGCGGAAGCAGCGGCGAGGGTAGCGGCGCGAACCGTGCGCGCGTAGCCGACGGCGGGGGCGGTGCCGGTGTCGAGGCAGAGGACGAAAGCGCTCAGGTTGCGCTTTTTCGCGGTGTCGTTCGAGAAGGTGCCGAAGACCGGCCGCGACAGGAAGGCGAAGAGGTCGGGGTCCAAGCCGTCGTGCGTGAGGCCGTAGCCGGAGAGCGAGACAGCAGTGGAACTGCGCGCAAAGAATCGTTTCGAGTAGGTCTCGCGCAACTGCGGCACCTTGAACGATTGGCTTTCCTGCAGCGCGAAACTCGGGATGATGGTGCGATTCGAGCCGGTGGGGAGGAGGTGGCAGGTGTTGCAGCGCTGGCCGGCGGTGTAGGGCTCGTTGAGGTAGGTGTATTGGCCCGCGGTGGTATCGCCGGCGTTGGGATCGCCCGGCGGGAAGGTAGCGGGCGCGGAGCGGTCGAGGCGTTGGTTGGGGTTAGCCGGGAAGACGATGGTGTTCACGAAGTCGCGGAAGGCGGCCATGTCCGCGGCGCTGAGCGGCGTGCCGCCGAGGAGCGTGGCGAAGGCGGAGTTGAACTGCGTGAAGTCCGCGCGGTCGCCGCGCCAATGGAGCGGCTCGAGGCCGACGAGGCCGCGGAGGGTTTGCGTGGTCATCGGCCCCTTCACAGGATGCATAGGCGTCTCGATGGGAAACGGCGCGCCGACGGGCGTGCTGAACACGAAGGTCAGATCGCCGCCGGTATCGCCGAGGTCCCAGGCGAGCCCGTCGCGGTGGCCGTCGATGTGGCAGGAGGCGCAGGATTGCGTGCCGTTGCCGGAAAGGCGCGCGTCGTAGAGGAAGCCACGGCCAAGTCGGATGACATTCGGCGTGGGGTCGTAGCT
>CALMOL010000088.1:1994-4893 GCA_937871685.1 uncultured Verrucomicrobiota bacterium | reverse complement strand
GTTCCAAACGTTCGCACTGCGGCAGATGTCGAGCACGTCCACGATGTAACGATAATTCACGTTCTCGTCACCCCGCAGAATCACGGCTTGGTCGGGATAGATGGAGGAGATTTGCGCGAGCTTGGCACGGAGCTGATCTGCCGTGAGCGTCTGGCGGTTGAGGATGATGGCGCCATCAGCGCGCACGTTGACGATGAGCTCGCGCACGTCGCGCCGCACCTCCTTGGCCTCCTTTGCCGTGGGCACTTTGACCTCCAGCGCCATCTCCTCGCGCGCGAAGTTGTAGGTGACGATGAAGAAGATCAGCAGGCAGCAGAAGATGTCCACCATCGGCGTGATCTGGAACCCCGGCGGCGCGGCCGCGGCGGTGGCTTGGGAGAGGCGAACGCGCATGGGGAAGGAAGAACCGAGAGGATAGAGGATGGAAGATGGCAGGAAGCGGGTGACGGAGCCGAACGCTTGGCGAGGAGAATTGGTGAAAGCGGCAGCTGCCATTCTCCATCCTCCATCTTCTCGGTCTTTCTCAGTAGTCTTCTTCCAGCATCATCGGGTCGCGGTATTCGCGGCGGCCGGCGGCGGCGGGCTGGGCCGCGCGGGCACCCGGCCAGCTGGCGGCGAAAGAGGCCAGGAAGTGGGTGATCGAGGCTTCCAGGTCAGCCGTCAGGCGCGCGGCGCGGGTGCGGAAGACCGCGTAGAACACGAAGGCCAGGATGCCTACCAACAGGCCCGTGCAGGTGCAGATCAGCGCCTCGGACACGCCCTCGGCGAGCAGCAACGGCTTGGAGGCAGCCACGTCGCTGGCGAGCGAGGAGAACGCCTTGATCATGCCCCAGACCGTGCCCAGCAGACCCACCATCGGGGCGATGGCCCCCACGTCGGCAAGGTAGGAGACGCGCTGGTTGAGGGCCGCCGCCTGACGGGTGCCCTCGGACTCGGCGATTTCGCGCACGGACTCCAGCGGGGCACCCTGGTTCTTCTGCGAGAAGTCGAGGGTGCGCTGCACCACGCGCGCGAGCGACTCCGAGTTGCGGTTGGCGTCCGACAGAAGGCCGAGGTAATCCCGTTTGCGCAGACGGGCATCGCAGGTGTTCAGGAACCGCGCCGAAGCCACGGAGCCACGCCGCACGGACAGGAAGAAGTAGCAAATCAGGAGCACCGCCACCACGCTCATCGCGCCGAGCGGAATCATCGCCCAGCCGCCCTTCACGAGCTGGTCCCAAAGCGTGAAGGTCTGCTTGGCGGCCTCGGCGGCGGTCTGGGGCGGCAAGGCCGCACGGGATCCCTGCGCGAGGGCGGCCACGGTGGGGAGCAGCGCGGCGACGGCCGCCGGCAGCCAGCGAAGCCACCCGGCGGGAGGGAGGAGACGGCGGTTCATGAGGCGGGCGACGGTAAGCCCCTGCCAGGGGGGTGCAAGGCGGGGTGACGGAGGGAGAAAGGCCGAGAGGATAGAAGATGGAGGATGGCAGGGAGCGTGGAATGATGCGCAGCCGGCAAGGTGGCGGGCTGAACCTTCGCAAAAAATTGGCACTTCCGGCCCCGGTTTGCCTTTCCCTGCCATCCTCCATCCTCCATTCTCTCGGTCCCTCTCATGCCAGCTTCCACCCGCGAACTCTACCAGCGCCACGTCCTCAACACCGCCCGCCGCTCGCTCGCACTCGCGCGCGGTGAGGGGGCGCGCGTTTGGGACGAGGACGGCAAGCGCTACCTCGACCTCGGCGGCGGCATCGCGGTAAATTGCCTCGGCCACGCGCATCCGCGTCTCGCCCGCACCCTCGCGGACCAGGCGGCTGCGCTGATCCATACGTCGAATCTTTACCACAACGCCCCCGCCGCGAAGCTTGCGGAGCGGCTCGCCGGCCTGCTGGGCGGCGGGAAAATCTTCTTCACCAACTCGGGCGCGGAATCCAACGAGTGCCTCCTCAAGCTCGCGCGCAAGGCGGGTGACCCGGCGGGCAAATTCGAGGTCATTGCGGCGCTCCAGTCGTTCCACGGGCGCACCTTCGGGGGCATCGCGGCCACCGGGCAGGAGAAGATGCGCGCCGGCTTCGGGCCGATGCTTCCGGGCTTCATCCACGTGCCGTTCAACGATCTCGCCGCCGTGGAGGCCGCGATGACGCCGCGCACCGCGGCCGTGCTCATCGAGGGCATCCAGGGCGAGGGCGGCGTGATGCCCGCGCGCGCCGACTTCCTTCTCGGCCTGCGCCGCCTCACGCGCGAGCGCGGCGTGATGCTGCTCTACGACGCCGTGCAGTGCGGCCACTTCCGCACCGGCTGCTACCAGTCGTGGCAGCGCATCCTGGAAGGCGTGCCCGGTGGCGACGGGTTTCGGCCCGACGCCCTCTCGATGGCCAAGTCGCTCGGCGGTGGCTTTCCCATCGGCGCGGCATGGATTTCCGAGGAATACGAGAACGTGCTCGGCCCTGGCTCGCACAACACCACCTACGGCGGCGGCCCGCTCGGCTGCGCCGCGGCCAATACCGTGCTCGACGTGATCGAGGACGAGAACCTCGCCGCCAACATCCGCGCCCGCGGCGACCAGCTCCTCGCCGGCCTGCGCCCGCTCGCCGGCTCGCACGGCATCACCGACGTGCGCGGCTTCGGCGGAATGATCGGCGTGGTGCTCGGCCACGAGGGCGCGGCCGACCTTGCCACGCGCCTCGCCGAGGCTGGCCTCGTCGTAGTGCCGGCCGGCACGGGCGTGCTGCGCTTCCTGCCGCCGCTGAACGTGACCGCCGCCGAGATCGACGAGGGCGTGGCGATTATGTGGAAAACGCTTGGCTGACCGGGCGGCGCCGATGAGGTTGTAGAGGCGGCTCTGTCCGCGAATGCGGACGCGCCGCCTGTAGGTTTTTCCGGGGTGGCCGCGGCGCTCGCCGAGGCACGACGGCGGCGTCCACCC
>CALMOL010000088.1:667-1984 GCA_937871685.1 uncultured Verrucomicrobiota bacterium | reverse complement strand
CCCCCCCCCCCCCCCCCCCCCCCCCCCCCCCCCCCCCCCCCCCCCCCGCCGCGGTCGGAAGGCCCGCACGGCCGCGCGCAGCCGGGCGAGCGCATCGCCGGCTCCTGGCGGCGCGTAGCGGGCGGCCACGTAGCCATCGGTGACCGCCCCGATGCCGGCGGCCTCCGCCGGCAGCGCAGCGGCGGCGCGGCGCGCGAAGTCCCGCGGACCCTCGCTGGGAACGCGCGCCGGGCCGCCCGCTCCCACCACGCGGGAGCAAAACTGGTCATAGACTTTCCGCACCGCCTCCGCGCGTCGGTCGGCCGGCCGGCCGGAGCGACCGCGCATCCAAAGCAGCAGCGCGAAGCTCGCCGCGAGAAGGCCGGCCCCCACCGCGATTCCCGCCGCGCCGCCCAGCCACCAAAGCTTTCCGAAGCCGAGGTCACGCAACAGATCGCCCTGCACCTCCGCGTCGTAGCCGAGCACGCGGAGGTTCCACTGGTGGTCGAGCGAGTCCCACGCGAGCGCGGCGTTGCGCATCAGCCAGCGCAGCCCGGTCGGGTTGTTCAGCCGCAGAAGCGCCTGCAACTGCTCGGAGGGCGAGAGGCCGTCGAGCGCGCGAAAGCCCTCCGCGCCAAGGCTCAGGCGGTCGGGCGCCACCACCGAGGTGGGGTCCACCCGCACCCAGCCGCGGCCGGCCATCCACAGTTCGCACCACGCGTGCGCGTCGGACTGGCGCACCGACCAGTGCAAGCCCATCCAATTGAGCCGCCCGCCCAGATAGCCGAGCACCACGCGCGCGGGCACGCCGGCCGCGCGGGCCAGCGTGGCGCAGGCGGCGGAGTAATGCTCGCAAAAGCCCAGCTTGCGCCGGAAAAGGAAAGTCTCCAGCGCCCCCTCCCCCTCGTAGGGTCCAGGCTGCGTCGTGTAGCGGAATCCCTCGTCGCGGAAGAGCTTCATCAGCGCGTCCGCGATGGCGGCATCCTTCTCCTGTCCCTGCGCGCGCAAGCGAGCCCCCAGCTCCCGCACGCGCGGCGGAAGGTTCGCCGGCAACTGGAGATACTCCGGGCCCGGCAGCGCCACCCGCCCGACGGCGGCGTCCGGCGCGGGCGCCACCACGGAAGCGACGGTGTAGAGCAGCTTGCGCTGCACCGGCCGGACCGATTCCACCCCGCCGCGCACGGTGAGATAGGTGTCGCGCGTGACGGAGCCGACCGGCCGGTCCAGCGCGAAGAGCCAACGGTTCTGATGCGGTTCGAGCGTGACGCGCTGCATCACGATCCGGGCGCCGGATGGAAGGCGCTCCGCGGCCGGTGCCTCCTGCACCGGCGCGCGGGG
>CALMOL010000088.1:0-657 GCA_937871685.1 uncultured Verrucomicrobiota bacterium | reverse complement strand
CCCGAGCGCCCGCCGGCCACCGACCACGACAGGCCGTTGCAATTCGCGAGCACCGGTCCGCGCCAATACATCCGGTCGCGCGGCACCTCCGGCTGTCCCTCCAACTCGACGCGGAAGGCCACGTCGTCGTTCTCCACCACGCGCGCCAGCTCGCCGGGCGAGAGGCGGTCGCTCACGCCGGAGAGGGCCGTCTTGTCGCCGGTGGAAAAGAGCACCAGCCGCCCCTCCACGCGCGGGAAGAAGATGTAGAGCACCGCCACCATCGGCAGCGTTTGCGCGCACAGGCCCAGCGCCAGCCGGAGCAGGGCGCGCGTCGGCGTGGCCCCGCCGGCCATCGCCCGGGCCAGCGTGTTCAGCACGGTCGCGCCCGCCGTGTAGATCGCCAGGGGCAGCGTTTGGTTGAAGAAAAACCCGCACAGCGCCAGGAAGTAGCCCAGCAGCGCCACGATGATGTAGTCGCGCCGCGTGCGCAGCTCCAGCAGCTTGAGGGAGACGAGGATCAGCAGGAAGCCCAGCGCCGCGCCCGAGCCGCTCAGCCCGGCGAGGCCAAACACCACCCCCATCGTCAGCACGAAGAGCATCAAGCGCAGCCAAGCGGGCGGCAGCGGCCGGCCCGTGGCCTCGGTCAAGCTCCATCCGGTCAGCGCGCTGGCGACC
>CALMOL010000087.1 GCA_937871685.1 uncultured Verrucomicrobiota bacterium | reverse complement strand
TCCTCTACCTGAAGCCCTACCGCGTGAAGTTCTTCCTCGCGCTGGGCTTCCTGATGATCGGCAGCACGCTGGGGCTGCTCTTTCCCTTCTTGATCGGCAAGATGCTCGACGGGGCGCGCGCGTCGGCCGAAACGGGCCGACTGGCCATCAACCAAGCGGCGATCCTGCTGATGACCGCCCTGGGCGGGCAGGCGCTGTTCTCGTTCTTTTCCTCGCTGTGGTTCGCGCAGTGCGGGCAGCGCGGGCTCTTCGACCTGCGGTGCGACGTGTATGGGCGGCTGGTCACGCTGCCGATGGCGTTCTTCTCGCAGCGACGGGTGGGCGAATTGTCGTCACGCCTCTCGGCCGACCTCACGCAAATGGAGGAGGCACTGGTGTTCTCCGCGCCGCAGTTCCTGCGGCAGTTCATCCTGCTGATGGGCGCGTGCGTGCTGGTGGCGGCCACGTCGTGGCGGCTCGCGCTGGTGATGCTCGGCTCGCTGCCGGTGATCATCCTGGCGGCAATCCTCATCGGCCGGAAGATCCGGCGCTACTCGAAGGGCGCGCAGGATCGCCTCGCCGAGAGCGGCACGGTGGTGGAGGAAACCCTCCAGGGGATCGCCAACGTGAAGGCCTTCGTGAACGAGTCCTTCGAGCGGCGGCGCTACGCGGGCGCGCTGGGCGGCTTCCTCGACCTCACGCTGAAGGGCGCGAAATTCCGGGCGATGCTGGTGGCGTTCATCATCTTCGCGCTCTTCGGCTCCATCGTGCTCGTGATGTGGGCGGGGGCGAAGTTTCTCCAGAGCGGCGCGATCTCCTTCGGCCAGCTCTCGTCGTTCGTGATCTACTCGGTGTTCGTGGGCGGCGCGGTGGCGTCGTTCGCGGACCTGTGGTCGCAGATCCAGAAAACGGTCGGCGCCACGGCCCGCGTGCGGGAACTGATGAACGAGCTGCCCGAGGACGTGCTGCCGCCGGACGAGGCCGCGCGCGTGCCCTTGCTCTCGCCCGTCGCGCCCCGGCCCTCAGCGCGGGCGGCGGAAGCCGCGCCGGCACCTGTGCGCGGGGACGTGCGCTTCGAGGACGTGCATTTCGCGTATCCCGCGCGGCCGGACGCGCCGGTGCTGCGCGGCCTCGACCTGGAGGCGCGCGCGGGCGAGCGCGTGGCGCTGGTCGGCCCCAGCGGCGCGGGCAAGAGCACGGTGGCGGCGCTGCTGCTCCGGTTTTATGAGCCGCAGTCGGGCCGGTTGCTCATCGATGGCCGGCCGGCCGGCGAATATCCGCTGCGCCACCTGCGCGGCGCGATGGCGCTGGTGCCGCAGGAAGTGCTGCTCTTCGGCGGCTCCATCGCCGAGAACATCGGCTACGGCCGACCGGGCGCGACGCGCGCGCAGATCGAGGAAGCGGCGCGGCAGGCCAACGCGCACGAGTTCATCGCGCGTCTGCCGGAAGGCTACGACACCGTGGTGGGCGAGCGCGGAATGCGCCTCTCGGGCGGCCAACGCCAGCGCGTCGCCATTGCGCGCGCGATCCTGCGCGATCCGGCCATCCTCGTGCTCGACGAGGCTACCAGCTCGCTGGATTCCGAAAGCGAGGCCCTAGTGCAGGAGGCGCTGGAGAAATTGCTCCAAGGCCGCACCAGCGTGATCATCGCGCACCGCCTGAGCACCGTGCGCCGCGCCGACCGCATCTACGTGCTGGAGGAAGGCCGCGTGCGCGAAAGCGGCACGCACGATGAGCTCGTGCGGCAGGAGGATGGTCTTTACCGACGCCTGTCCGCAATTCAGTTCAACCTCGCCACCGGCGGGGAAGCTGGCTCCGAAAGCGCAGGGGTGTAGAGGCGGCTCTGTCCGCGAATGCGGACGTGCCGCCTCAAGCTTTTTTCTGGGTGGCCGCTGTCGGATGGCATGCCGGCGGCCACCCGAGAAGAATCCACAGGCGGCACGTCCGCATTCGCGGACAGAGCCGCCTCTACAACCTCACGCCTTGGCGAGCAGGTCGGGGCGGTGCTTTTGGAAGTAGCGGCGCCCGGCGCTCACGGCCATGTAGCTCGGGTCGGCGGTCTCGTAGTCCGTCACCGTTTCCTCCGTGCCACCGGACGCGCGGAGGTCATCCTCCTCGAACTTGGCGAAGGCCGGAATCATCTCCGCTTCGTCCATGCCGGCGCGCATCATGCCGAGCAGCGCCTCGGACCAAGTGCCGAGGCGTCGCTCGACCTCGTCAAAGTGCGCGTCGAGCGGGCCGTCCACGCGGCCGAAGTGAGGCAGATACATCGTCTTGGCCTTCAGCGCGCGCAGCTTGCCCAGCGACGCGTGCCAAGCGGCGAGGTCCAGCTCCGGCGGAACGAAGGGCGGGATCGGCGGGCCGCCCTTGATCGTCACGCCGGCCACGTCGCCGCCGAACACGCAGTCGTCCCACGCATACACGTGGTGGTGCGAGGCGTGGCCGGGGGTGTCCACGGCGCGCACGGCAAACTCGCCGGCCTGCGCCACTTCACCGTCGTTCATCACGTGGACGTTCGCCTCGGGCACCGGCGCGAGCTTGCCCCAAAGGCGCTCCATGTCGTCGCCGTAAATGCGCGTGGCGGACTCGATCAAGCGCTCCGGCCGGACCAGGTGCGGCGCGCCGCGCGGGTGGACGTGGATCGTCGCGCCCAGCTCGGCCCAGCGCCACGAGGCGCCCGCGTGGTCGAAATGGATGTGCGAGAGAAAGACGTGCCGCACATCACGCGGCGAAAGGCCGGCCTTCCCCATCGCCGCGACGACGTTTTCGAAGGTGGACTCCGGTCCCGTATCGAAGAGCGCCAAGCCGTCGCGCGTCTCCAGCGCATGAACGGCGATGATGTGGGTGCGGCCAAGCTGAAGGGTGTCGAGGCAGTGCATCATCGCGGGAAGGAAATCGGCGGAGGAGGAAACTCACCTCACCTGCAAATCGCCGTTCTGCGCGGCAGGAACGGCGGCGTCCGGGCGCTCGGAGACGCCCCGCAGGGCGGTGACGAGGCGGGTCCAGTTGTAACGCCAGGGGCGCAGGGCGTGCTTGCGCAGGTAACGCCAGCCGTCGTCACGGTGATGCTCGCGCAGCACGCGCTCCTTTTCCAGGTGCTCGGCGCGCCGCCAAGAGGAGGGCCACGCCTTGGCGCGCTCGCGGACGCGGTCCTGCCATCGGTCGAGCAGGAGGGCAAGGTTGGCGGCGTCGTGGTCGCGCCGGCCGGGCGAGGAGGAAACGTGATGCAGGACAACGCTGCGATGCGCCACGTAATGCCGGCGGCCGGCCTCGCTGGCGCGCAGGCAAATGTCCACGTCCTCGCAGCCATTGCGGAAGGCCTCGTCAAAGCCGCCCAGGCGCTCGAAGAGCGTGCGCTCCATCAGGCAACACGCGGCCGTGACGGCCGGCCATTCGGCCCAGTCGCCGCGCGGCGCGCGCTTCGCCGCCTTCCCCACGTGGAAAGGGCGCCCCTCGGAATCGAACATCACCCCCGCATGATCCAGCCGGCCGGTGCGCGCCTCAAATTGGACGTTGCCGACGATGCCCGCGGCGGGCGCGGCGGCATGGACCTCGATCATCTGTTCGAGCCAGCCGGGGCGCGGCACGGTGTCGTTGTTGAGCAGGACGAGAAAGCGTCCACGAGCCTGCGTGGCTGCGGCATTGTTCGCCGCGGCGTAGCCGCGATTCGCCGGCTGCGTGACGACGCGCCACCGCGGGGCGGACAGCGTGGCAAGCCACGCCGGGGTGTCATCCGTGCTGGCATCATCCACGATGATCCCTTCCCATTCTCCACGCGTGCCGAGGGTCGCCTCCACGGCGGCCACGCACGCCTGCGTGAGCGACAGGCAGTTGAAGACGGGGATGATGAGCGTGACTTCCAAGGCGCGACGAAGATCAAGGCTCCCGGCTTCAGGGGGAGAGGGAGGATGAATAGGGGGCGCGAAAGGGCCGGCGCGCAAGTCCCCGCCGCGTTCTTTCCTGCCCGCCCTGAACCACGCGCCCAGGGTGAGAGGCCGCGTCAGCCCGCCTTCATCGCCGCGTGGAATTCCTGGAGAGTCTTCACGGTGAGGCCGCTGGCTTGGAGAGAACGGATGCCGCCAGCGCTCGCGCGGGCGCCGCTCAGCGTGGTCATGATCGGCACGCGGTGCGACACGGCCGCGGTGCGGATCGTCACCTCGTCGGCGCGCGGCGTGGCGCCGCTGGGCGTGTTGATGACGAAGGCGAGGTCGCCGTTCTTGATGAGGTCGAGCACGTGCGGACGCCCCTCGGAAAGCTTGTTGATGCGCTCGGCAGGCACTTCCGCGGCGCGCAGCGCGGCGAGGGTGCCATCGGTCGCGTGGACCACAAAGCCCAGCGCCACGTATTCCTTGGCGATCTCGGCGGCCTCGGCCTTGTCGGAATCCTTCACGGACATGAAAATGTTGCCCTTGGTCGGCAGCGGCGAGCCGGCGGCGGCCTGCGACTTGGCAAAAGCCAGGCCCAGGTCGTCATCGATGCCCATCACTTCGCCGGTGGAGCGCATCTCCGGCCCAAGGGTGATGTCCACGCCGGGAAAGCGCACGAAGGGGAACACGGCCTCCTTCACGCTGTAATGCTTTGGCACGATCTCGCGCGTGAAGCCCAGTTCCCTCAGCGTCGCGCCGGCCATCACGCGCGCGGCCAGCTTCGCCAGCGGCACGCCGATGGCCTTCGACACGAACGGGATCGTGCGAGAGGCGCGCGGGTTGACCTCCAGCACATGGACGACGCCCGCGCGCACGGCAAACTGCACGTTCATCAGGCCGCGCACGCCCAGTTCCATCGCCAGCGCCTTCGTGGCGCGCTGAATCTCGTCCACCGTTTCCGGCGCGAGGGAGAAGGACGGAATCACGCACGCCGAGTCGCCGGAATGGATGCCGGCCTGCTCGACGTGCTCCATCACCGCGCCGATCACGGCGGTCTCGCCGTCGGCGATGCAGTCCACGTCCACCTCCACGGCATCCTCCAGGAAGCGGTCCACGAGGATCGGCCGGTCGGCCGACACCTGCGCGGCCTGCTGGCGCATATAGCGGCGGAGGTTGTCCTCGTCGTAGATGATCTCCATCGCACGCCCGCCGAGCACGAAGGATGGGCGCACCAGCACCGGCCAGCCAAGGCGCTGGGCGATGGCCACGGCGCCGTTCTCGTCGGTGGCGGTGCCGTTGGGTGGCTGGCGCAAGCCGAGCTTCTCCAGCATCGCGGCGAACTCGCGGCGGTTTTCCGCGCGGTCGATGCTCGCGGGCGGCGTCCCGATGATGGGCAGGCCGTTGCGCGAAAGCTCGGAGGCGAGGTTGAGCGGCGTTTGTCCGCCGAACTGCACGATGGCCCCCCAGCACTGCTCGCGCTCGTGGATGTTCAGCACGTCCTCCAGCGTGAGCGGCTCGAAGTAGAGCTTGTCGGAGGTGTCGAAGTCGGTGGAGACGGTCTCGGGGTTCGAGTTGACCATGATGGTCTCGAAGCCCGCCTCGCGCAGCGCGAAGGCGGCGTGGACGCAGCAGTAGTCGAACTCGATGCCCTGCCCGATGCGGTTTGGGCCGCCGCCGAGGATCATCACTTTCTTCTTGTCGCCGCCGCGCGTCTCGTCCTCGTCGCCGTAGGTCGAGTAGTAATACGGCGTGTAGGCTTCGAACTCCGCCGCGCAGGTGTCCACGAGGCGATACGTCGGCTGGATGCCCGAGGTCTTGCGCTGGGCGCGGATACCGGCCTCATCCAGCCCGGACAAGGCGGCGAGCTGCGGGTCCGAGAAGCCGAACTTCTTCGCGCGCCGCAGCGGGATGCCGGCCTGCGCGCCGCGGTAGGCGTTCTCCTCGTCCACGATCTGCTTGAACTGCATGAGGAACCACGGGTCGATCTTCGTCATCTCGAAGACCTCCGGCACGCCGTAGCCGGCCAGGAAGGCGTGGCGCAGGAAGAACACGCGCTCCGCGTTGGGCACGATGAGCTTGCGCCGGATGGCGTCGAGGTCCCACTCGCCGCTCGGCAGGATGGGATAGATGTCCTTGCCGTCGCCGCCGAGGCCGAAGCGGCCCGTCTCCAGCGAGCGCAAACACTTCTGCATCGCTTCCTTGAACGTCCGGCCGATGGCCATCGCCTCGCCCACGCTCTTCATCGAGGTGGTCAGCGTCTGGTCCGCCTGCGGGAATTTCTCGAAGGCGAAGCGCGGCACCTTCACCACCACGTAGTCGATGGCCGGCTCGAAGGACGCCGGCGTGTGGCGCGTGATGTCGTTCTTCAGCTCATCGAGCGTGTAGCCCACGGCCAGCTTGGCCGCCACGCGCGCGATGGGATACCCCGTGGCCTTCGAGGCGAGCGCCGACGAGCGCGACACGCGCGGGTTCATCTCGATGACCACCATCCGGCCCGTCCCGGGATGCACGGCGAATTGAATGTTCGAGCCGCCCGTCTCCACGCCGATCTCGCGGATCACCGCGAAGGAAGCGTCGCGCATCCGCTGTAGCTCGCGGTCCGAGAGCGTCTGGATCGGCGCCACCGTGATCGAGTCGCCCGTGTGGACGCCCATCGGATCAATGTTCTCGATGGAACAGACGAGGATGCAGTTGTCCGCCCGGTCGCGGATCACCTCCATCTCGAACTCCTTCCACCCGAGCAGCGACTCCTCGATCAGCACCTCCGAGACCGGCGACAGGTCCAGCCCGCGCCCGACGATCTCCTCGAACTCCTCGCGATTATACGCGATGCCGCCGCCGTGGCCGCCGAGCGTGAAAGCCGGCCGGATGATGAGCGGAAAGCGGCCGGCCTGCTGGGCGATCTTGCGCGCGTCGTCCATGGAATGGGCCACGCCCGAGAGCGGCACGTCGAGGCCGATGCGGATCATCGCCTCCTTGAAGAGCTTGCGGTCTTCCCCTTTGTTGATGGCCGTGGCGTTGGCGCCGATGAGCTTCACGCCGTGGGAAATCAGCGCGCCGGAGCGCACCAGCTCCATCGCCACGTTCAGCGCCGTCTGGCCGCCGAGCGTGGGGAGAATGGCATCCGGCCGCTCGCGGGCGAGGATTTTCTCCACCGTGGCCGCGGTGATCGGCTCGATGTAGGTCCGGTCCGCGAACTCCGGATCGGTCATGATCGTGGCCGGGTTCGAGTTCAGCAGGATGACCTCGTAGCCCTCTTCGCGCAGCGCCTTGCACGCCTGGGTGCCGGAGTAGTCGAACTCGCACCCCTGGCCGATGACGATCGGGCCGGAGCCAATCAGGAGGATCTTCTTGAGGTCGGGATTGCGCGGCATCGGACGAGAGGAGGATTCGAACCGGCTGGGGCCGGGGAAAAGCCCGCCACTAAACGCGCGTGCCTCCCGCGGCGCAAACCCTCCGGCGCTGATGCCAGGATTGCCCCCGAGGCGGGGAGGGCGGAGAGGAATTTTGCCGAGCGTGGCGGGTGCCTTGGATGCCACCGGCGCCAAGGCATCGCCGCGCCTCCTCATGCTCGCGGAGCTTTCGGCCGGCCACCGCAGGTCTTTGTGAAGCCTGCGCGCGCAAGGCTTACCTGAAGAGGAATCGCCCCCGGGCTTTCACTCCACCATTCCCGCCGCCGCCAGGGCGCGCAGGGCCAAGTCCTCGAAGCTCGCGTCGGTCATCGCGCGCACGTAGGGCACGCGGGCGCGGCGGCACCACGTTTCGGCCTCGCCCACGAAGCGCCGGACCGCGGCGGCATAGTCGCGCAGCACGCCCTCGTCGCTGGTGAGGTCGAGGTGCGCGGCGCTTTCCACGTCCGCGAGGCGCAGGTCGCCGAGCAGGCCGGGATCGAGTTCGGCCGGATCGAGCACCTGGATGACTTGTAGCTCCAAGCCGTGATGCAGCAGCCGTTGCGCGCCGGCCGTCCACGGCGCGCCTTGGTCGGCGCCGAAAAGGTCGCTCAGCACGATCACGAGGCCACGGCGACGCGACGCCGCGCCCGCGTGGCGCTGGAGCGAGCGAGCCAAGTCCGGCGGCCCGGAAGTCGCGCCGCCGCGGCTGCCGGTGGCGAGGAAATTGAGCGCGTGGGAAAAGC
>CALMOL010000086.1 GCA_937871685.1 uncultured Verrucomicrobiota bacterium | reverse complement strand
AGCCGGCAGCAGCGTGCGCAGCGCCTCGACCAGCCACCACGCCGCCATTCCGCCGAGCAGCGCCGCCGCCAGGCCGATCCACCAGGCCTCGCCCACCGCGTGCCGCAGGAGCTGCGAGCGTCCCGCGCCCAGCGCCGCGCGCACCGCCCACTCGTGCCGGCGGGATTCCGCGCGCACCAGCGTCAGCCCGGCGAGGTTCGCCCCCGCGATGAGCAGCAGGCAGCCGGCCGCGCCGCCCACCAGCCACAGGCCGTTGGCCGTTCCCGTGGTCAATCCCTCGCGCAGCGTCCACACGTCCGGCCGCCACTCGCTGGCGTCCGTGGCGCCGCTCGCGCGGGAGATCCCCTCCATCTCGGCCTGCGCCTGCGCGCGCGTGGCGCCCTCCCGCAACCGCGCGATCACCGCCCAAAAGCGCGGCGCGGTCATCGACGCCTCCTCGCCGGAATCCGCCAGCGGCATGAACATCTCGGCTTGGTTGAACGGCTCCTTGAACCCCGGCGGCATCACCCCCACCACCGTGCGCGGCACGCCGTTGATGGTCACGGCGCGGCCGATCACCGCGCGGTCGCCGCCGAAGTGCTTTTGCCACGCCGCGTCCGTGAGCACCGCCACCGGCGGCGCGCCCGCCTTACAGTCCTCGTCCAGCCAAGTCCGCCCCATCCGCGCCGGCACGCCCAGGAGCGCGAAATACGCCCCGCTCGCGCGCAATGCCGTGACCTGGATCGGCTGCTCCACGCCTGTGATCGTGGCGTAGTCGAAGCGCCACGCCGCCATGTCCAGGAAGGAAGCCGTCGCCGCCCGCCGCCACGCCGCGAATTCCGCCGGGGCCGCGCCGTAGCGGTCGGTGAGCGTTTCGGCCCGGCCCTCCATCGCCCGGCGCACGTTGGACACGGCCACCAGCCGTCCGGCGTCCGGGTAGGGCAGCGGCGCGAAGAGCACCGAGTGAAGCACCGAGAACACTCCGGTGGCCGCCGCCACGCCAAGGGCGAGCGTGAGGATCGCGGTGAGCGCGTAGAGCGGGGAACGAAGGAGGAAACGCATGGGAAGAATTGCCGATCGAACAGGAATCGGACGCATCAGGTGAGGGTGAAAAACTTGCTCGGATGAAAGAGAACGGGCGAACCGAGAAAAATCGGAAATTGGCGATCATTCCGCGCGCAGCACCTCCAGCGGGCTGGTCTTGGATGCCCGGCGCGCGGGCGGCCACACGGAAAGGAGGGCGGCCAGCACGAGGATTGCGCACACGCCGAGCAGCACCAATGGGTCGAGCGCGCCCACGCCGTGGAGCTGCGACTGCAGCAGCGGCGTGACCGCCAGCGTGCCGAGCAGGCCAAGTCCCACGCCGATGAGCAGCAGGCGCATCCCGTGCCGGATCATCATGCCGCGGATCTGGTCGGGCCGGGCGCCGAGCGCCAGGCGCACGCCGATCTCGCGCAGGCGGCGCAGGCCGTCGTGGGCCATCACGCCGTAAAGGCCCACCGCGGAAAGCAGCAGCGCCAGGCCCGCGAACACGCCCAGCAGGAACGCCATCAGGCGCGGCGCGGCCCAGGTGTCCTGCACGCGCTCCTGCATCGGACGCAAGTCCCACACCGGCTGCGCGGCATCGAGCGAGGCCACCGCCGCGCGCAGCGGCTTCTCCAGCGCCTGGGGCGAGGCCGAGGTGCGCAAGAGCAACACGAGACCCTGCGCGGCGTTCTGCGCCTGCGGCAGGTAGGCCAGCGGGAGCTTGGCCGTGCCCTCGTCGAAGCCATACACGCGCATCCGCGCCACCACGCCCACGATGGTCCGGAATTTCTTGCCGCTGTCGTCGTTGTTGATCGCCACGCGCTTGCCGATGGGGTCCTCGCCGGGGAACCAGCGGTCCGCGAAGCTCTGGTCCACGATCATCACCAGGGGCGCGTCTTCCCGGTCGCGCGCGTCGAAAAGGCGGCCCCGCAGCAGCGTGGCGCGCAGGGCCGGGAAGTAGTCGCCCATCACCACGTCCATCTCCGCCGAGGGCGCCTGGCCGGGCTTGGGCTCGGGCGCCCCCTCGGGGACGAAGGAAGTCTGCCAGCCGGTCATCATCGGTGGCTGTGCGCCGATGGCCGCGTGTTCCACGCCGGGCAGCGCGCGCATTTTTTCCAGCAGCGCCTCGGCGAAGGCCACCGTCTTCTTGTCGTCCGCGTAGGCCGGGGAGGGCAGCGACACCTGCGCGGTGAGCAGTCCGCGCGGCTCGAAGCCGAGCGGGACGCCCTGCACCCGGGCGAAGGACTTGAGCACCAGCCCGGCCGCCGAGAGCAGCACGAGCGTGAGCGCCACCTCTCCGATGATGAACCACGCGCGCGAGCGCCGCGCCGACCGCGAGTCCGAGCCGCCATGCGCGCCCGACTTGAGCGCAAGCTGCACGTCCGCGCGCGATGCCTGCCAGGCCGGCCACAGGCCGAAGAGGACGCTGGTGAGCAGCGACAGGCCGAAGGCGAAGCACAGCACCACCCAGTCGAGCCGCACCTGCTGGAAGCGCGCCACGCCGGCCGGCGAGAGCGCCACGAGCAGGTCGCGCCCGAGCCACGCGATGAGCACCCCGAGCGCGCCGCCGAGGAGCGCGATCACGAGGCTCTCGCCGAGCAACTGGCGGATGATCTGCCCGCGCCCCGCGCCGATGGCGGTGCGCACGGCGAACTCGCGCGCCCGGGACTGGCCGCGCGCCGCGAGGAGATTGGCGAGGTTCGCGCACGCGATGAGCAGCACGAGGCCCACGGCGCCGAGCAGCAGCCCGAGCGAAGAGCGGTATTCGCCGACCTGGTTCTCGAGGAAGGGCGCCACGTTCACGCCGATTTTCGAGTTCGTGTCCGGGTAAGCCTGCTCCAGGCGCGCGGCGATGCCCTTCATTTCCAAGCGGGCCTGCTCGGTCGTCACGCCGGGCTTGAGCCGGCCCCAGCCGGTGAGGCCGGGGTGGTTGCCCCGCGCCTGCCAGCCGGGGTTGTCGGTGCGGCGCATCAGCGGGAACCACGCATCGACGACGCGCGGCGAGGCCATCTCCGGCGGCATCACGCCGATCACGGTGCGCGCTTCGCCGCCGAAATTGACGGCGCGGCCGAGGATGTTCGGATCGCCCTGCCACACGCGCTGCCAAAGGCGGTGCGAGATCACCACGAGCGCCGGGCCGCCCACGCGGTCCTCCGCCTCGGTGTAGGCGCGGCCCAGTTGCGGCGCGAGGCCGATGACCGGGAAAAAGTTCGCGGTGGCGAGCGCGCCCTGGACCTGCTCGGGGTCGCGCCCCTCCACGCCGGAAAGGTTGAACGACTCGCGCCGCGCGATGGCGAGGTGGGCGAAGGAAGCATTGTCCTTCCTCCAGTCGAGGTAGTCCGGGAAGGAGACGGAAATGTTCGGCTGGTTGGAGTCGCTCTGCGTGAGGATCACGAGGCGCTCGCCCTCCGGATAAGGCACCGGCCGCAGGAGCACCGCGTGGATCACCGAGAAGATGGCGGTGTTCGCGCCGATGCCCAGCGCGAGGGTGAGGATGGCCACGGCGGCAAAGGCCGGGCTTTTCCAAAGGAGGCGGAAAGGGCGGAGCATGAGCCGAGAGGAGGGGAAATGGCAGCGAGCGGGAGAGCCGGCCGCGAGCGCGTTTGCAGGCGGCGTGCCAATCTTGCGGCAACGCGGCAAAAGCGCGCTGGTCACTGGGCGCGCCGCTCCCTGCCATCTTCCATCCTCCATCCTCTCGGTCTCTCTCTCGGGACATCCCGGTCCCGCGAATGGGACGCGCCGCGCGGCCACAATCCCCGCGCCCGCGGTTGCGAGGCCCGGCCCCGCGCGCACACTTCGCGCGTCCGGTGCGTTCGCCGGCCGCCGTCCCCCCGATGAAGGCCTTCCTCCAACCTGCCGATGACCCGCCCGGCTGGCGCGCGCGCCTGATGCCGACGCTGCTCGTCCTCGGGATCATCCTGATGCTGGAAACGGCGCGGGCGCTGGGGTGGAAGGTGTTCACCTTGACGCCGGGCGCGTTCCTGATCCTGGCGGTGGCCTACGGGTCGTTCCTCGCGGGGTTGCGCGCGGGGCTGGTCGCGTCGCTGGCGGCGCTGCTCTACATGGCGTTCCTCTACGGCGGGCGGACCTGGCCATGGGACTGGCACGTCACGCGCGACGACGCCGTGCGCTTCTCCGCGCTGGGCGTGCTGCTGCCCGGCAACGCCTTGCTCATCGGGCTGCTGAAGCGCCGCCTGATCGCCTCCGAGCAGCGCGAGCGCCGGCTGGCCGAGGAGCGCGGCCGGCTCGCGGTGGAAGGGGCGCACCTCGGGCTCTTCTCGCTGGCGCTGCCCACCGGCGCGGTGCGCGCCAACGCCGAGTTCGCGCGGCACCTCGGCCTCGACGCCGCCGCGCTCGCCGCCGGCAGCGTGCCCGCCGGCGACCTCTACGCCGTGGTGCATCCCGACGACCGCGAGCAAGCGCGCAGCGCCGTGGAGGGCACGGTGCGCGGCGCGCAGGCCGACTGCGACGTGGAGTTCCGCGTGGCCGTGCCGGCCGGATCGGACACGCGGCGCGTGCACCTCGTGGGCCGCGCCTTCCGCGGCGGCGACGGATCGCTGGAGCGCTTCGACGGCGTGACGCTGGACGTGAGCGACGCGCGCCGGGCCGAGCGCGCGCTGCGCGTTGCCGAGGAGCGGTTCACCCTCGCCGCGCGCCACGCGGAGGATGGCATTTGGGAATGGAACCCGGCCACCGACACGGTGTGGTGGTCAGACCGCAACTGGGAGCTGCTCGGCCTGAAGCCCGGCGAGGCCGAGGCCAGCATGGACTTCATCCGCGAGCGCGTGCATCCCGACGACCTCGGCGAGCTTTGGGGCCAGGCGCGCGAGCACGTCGAGGGCAAGCTGCCGCGCTACGCGCGCGAGTTCCGCATCCGCCACGCGGACGGGAGCTGGCGCTGGTGGCTGACGCGCGGAACCGCCGTGCGCGACGCGGCCGGCAAGGTCACGCGCATGCTCGGCGCGCACTCCGACATCACGCCGTTCAAGGAGCAGGCCGCGGTCCTCCTCCGCGCGAAGGAGACGGCCGAGGCCGCCTCGCGCACCAAGGACGAGTTCCTGGCCACGCTCTCGCACGAGCTGCGCACGCCGCTCTCGGCCATCCTGGCCTACGCGAACGTGCTGGAGAACGACGGCGACGATCCCGAGGCGCGCCGCGAGGCCGTGGATGCCATCGGCCGCAACGCGCGCGCGCAGACGCAGCTCATCGAGGACCTGCTGGACGTCTCGCGCATCGTGTCCGGCCGGCTCCGGCTCGACCTGCGGCCGGTGGACCTGCGCGAGGTGATCGAGGGCGCGCTGGACACCGTGCGCCCCGCGGCCGGCGCGCGCGGCGTGAAGGTGGAGGCGCGCCTTTCCCCGCTGCCCACCGAGGTGCGCGGCGACGCCGACCGCCTGCGGCAGGTGATGTGGAACGTCATCTCCAACGCCATCAAGTTCACGCCGCCGCGCGGCCGCGTGGAGGTGACGCTGGGGCCCACGCCCGACGGCGCGCATGCCCAGGTCACGGTGCGCGACACGGGACGCGGCATCGCGCCGGAGTTCCTGCCGCACCTCTTCGAGCGCTTCGCGCAGGCTGACTCGTCGTCCTCGCGCCCGCAGGGCGGCCTCGGCCTGGGATTGGCGATCACGCGCCACCTGCTCGAGCAGCACGGCGGCTCCATCCAGGCCGCGTCCGACGGCGCGGGCCAGGGCGCGACCTTCACGGTGCTCCTGCCCTTCGTGCGCCCCCTCAGCAAGACCGACGCGGTGGCGCTGGCGGCCGGAGGGAAAGCCGAGAGAATGGAGGATGGAGGATGGCAGGGAACGGGAGACCGAGCCGCGAAACCTCCGACGGGGGCGGCCGCCGAAACGCCGCTCACAGGCTCCTCGGCGCGCCCCCTGCCATCCTCCATCCTCCATCCTCCATCTTCTCCGCCCGCGCCCCCGGCCACGGCCCCGATTCCCTTGCCCCATATCCTGACCCCGGGACCGTCCGAGCCTTCCGGCGGCGGATTCTTCGTCACGCCCCGCTTGCCGGCCTCCACCACGCCGGCGGTGCAATCGTGGCCAGCCGACCAGCCGCCGCCGCCGCGCCTCGTGCGCGACCTGGAAGGCTTGAAGGTGGTGGTCACCGACGACAACCCGGACGCGCGCGCCGTGCTGCGCCGCATCCTCAGCCGGCACGGCGCGACGGTGACGCTGGCGGCCACGCCGGAGGAAGCATTCAAGGCCGTCCAGCGCGAGCGGCCGGACGTGTTCCTGTGCGACATCGAGATGCCCGAGGAAGACGGCTACTCGCTGATCGGCCGCGTGCGCGCGCTGCCACCCGAGTGCGGCGGCCAAACGCCCGCCGCGGCTCTCACGGCTTACGCACGCGACGAGGACCGCGCGCGCGCCCTGGCGAGCGGCTTCCAGGTCCACGTCCCCAAGCCGGTGAAGATGGAGGAACTCCTCTCCGTGGTAGCCGGCTTGGCGCGCGGGAACAAGACCGAAGGAGAAACCAGCGGCCTGACACGGCCAGATTGAGGAGATTTGCGCTTCAGCTCACGCGGTCCAACTGGCGCCGCTTCCCGTGCCCTCGGCCGGCCGGGCCGTGACGCCCCGGCAAGGGCATGCCCCTGGGAAAGCTCCATTTCGTGGGCTTGCCCTCCCGCGCGCAAGCTTTCTGGGGGCAACGTTCCGCTGCGGAAGGGCAACCGCAAACCTCCCAGGTGGAAGCGCAAGCTTTCAGAGGGGAACCGCAAGCCTAAAAGGTTTGCGACCAGCCCCAAAAGCTTGCGCTTCCCCCAAAAAGGTTTGCGCTTGCCCTTTGGAAGTGGAAGCGCAAACCTCGAAAGCTTGCGGTTGCCCAAAAAAGGCTTGCGCTTGGCCTTCCGAAGCGGAACTGCCAGCCTTTGGGGTTAGGCAATTTGCCATTGGAGCCCTCGCTTGCGGATTCAAGGCGCAGTCGCAAGGAGGCGAGGTGGAAGCACGCATTTCCGAGGTGGCCGCGCGCACCCTGGAAGTGGAAGCATTTCCCTCCAGAAGCACAGCATCTCATCCCGCCGGAGCGCTTCCCCCAGAGGCTAGAGCGTTTTCGATCGCGTTGTCACACCTGCGGGTGACGACTTGCGGAAAGCCGGGGACGTCTTGGAGTGCGGTGACCTGTCACCGCTTTCGCATTCGAGGCCGCGGCTTCGGGGCCAAAGCGGTGACAGGTCACCGCACTCCAAAACATCGGCGCCCTCGCGGGAGCAGTCCGGTCAAGTGCGACCACCTGCACCGAAAACGCCCTAGAACTTCGACTGGAGCGTTTTCGATTCAGGTGGTCGCATCAGATCGAAGCCCTTTGCGAGAGGTCGG
>CALMOL010000085.1 GCA_937871685.1 uncultured Verrucomicrobiota bacterium | reverse complement strand
GTGTAGAGGCTCGTGGCGCCGGCGACGGTGAGCGACGCGTAGGCGCGGCCGGTGACGCCGGAGATGTCGAAACCGACGCTGTCGGAAGTGTCCACGCCGAGGTTGCCCACGGTGACGAGGCCGCCCGCGTTGGGCGGGTTCTGGATCACGAGGGTGTCGGTGCCGGAGTCAATCCCGTAAAGCACCGTGGCGCCGGAGCCGGCGAAGGAATTGGTGTAGGCGGAGCCGACGATGTTGGGGTTCACGCCGAAGCTGCGGTCGCCCGTGTTGTAGGCGAGCGCGGTGTCGGTGGCGGTGAGGGTGCCGTCGTTGGGGTTGAGGCGTAGGTTCTGGTCAGCGTCGGACGTCACGCGGATGCGGTCCACGGTGGGATTGAAGTCGAAGCCGAAGCGGGTGCCGTTCAGCGTGAAGACGCCGGCGTTGCCCACCGCGGTGGCCGCGCCGGTGGCGCCGTTGACCAAGTAGAGGCGGCTGGAGCTGCCCAAGGCGTAGAGGCCGCCGTTGGCGGGGCGGTAGTCGAGGCCGAGCAGCGTCTCGCCGGAGCCAATGCCGGTGATCGTGGCGACGCGCGTGACGGTGCCGGGCGTGGCGTTGTCGAAGAAAAGGAGGCGACCGTCGGAGGTGAGTGCCACCATCTCCTCGGCAGAGGAAAGGCGGGCGAAGGCTGCGCCCGAGAGGGCGGCGAGCGTAAGAAGGGTTTTTCTCATTTGGGGTGTAGGGGATTAGACTGCCCCGTGACTTCGGCGCGGTGAGAACCGGCGGTTGCCGCCGCGTGAGACACGTGGGCGAAGTGACGCATTCCTCTGTCCTGCGCTTGTCGCCGCCGCGATGCGCTAAGCCGCTGATGAGGGCTGCCCTTTTGATGGATGCGAATCCACAAGTCGAGCCAACCGCTCGGCATGGCGTCGAGCAGCGATCGGAACGCGAGACCGCGGCGACTTCAGAAAAACTCGCCGAGGAACGAGGCCGTTTCCTCCGAGATGCCGACGATCTTGTTCGTGGCTTGGCGGTAGAACTTGAAGTTCAGCTCGGTCTCCGGCCGGCCGTCGTTCCAATCGGCGAAGGGTTTGAGTTCGCGCCGTCCGAGGCGCCGCTTCGCCGGGGCGATGCGCCGGACGGCGATGCTCACGCGGGGCGTTTGCCGAAGAAGACCGTGCTTTCGCGCAACGCTCTCCGCGGCGGTGACGATGCCGCGCGCCACCAGGCCCTGCCCGCCCTCGTTCTCGCTCGCGAAGACGAAGACGATTTCCCCTTCGGCGATTTCCTTGCCGCCATACATCGTCTTCGCCGCTGCGAAAACGAACGTGGCCGCGAGGGGATCGCTCACCTCGGTCTTGATGGCGAAAGCTGCGGGCTTCATTCGAATCCTCGACTTTTGCGCCACGAGGCGCGGGCGCGAGCCGGCGATTTAAGGCTGCGCCTCCACGGGCGGCTTGCGCGGGTCGCGGTAGCGGGCGTGGAACGCGGCGCGGAACTCGCCGAACTCGCCCGCGTCCAGCGCGGCCTGGATGCAGCGGGCGAGAGCGAGGTAGAAGTGGACGTTGTGCAGCGTGACGAGGCGCATGCCGAGAATCTCTTCCACGCGCACGAGGTGCCGCACGAAGGCGCGCGAGTGGCCGGCGGCGCAGGCCGGGCACGCGCAGCCTTCCTCCAGCGGGCGGGCGTCGAATTCCCACTGCCGGTTCTTGATGTGGTAGGGGCCGTCCGTGGTGAAGACGACTCCGTGGCGCGCCAGGCGCGTGGGCAGCACGCAGTCGAACATGTCGATGCCGCGCGCGACAAGCTCCACGATCTGCGGCGGCGTGCCGAGGCCCATGCAGTAGCGCGGTCGATCCGCCGGCAGGAAGGGCGTGGCGTGCTCGGCGGCAAGCATCATTTCCACCTCGGGCTCGCCCACGCTCACGCCGCCCACGGCGTAGCCATCCCAGCCCATCGCCACGAGCCCGCGCGCGGCGCGCTCGCGCAGGTCGGGGAACACGCCGCCTTGCACGATGCCGAAGTGGAGTTGGTGGGCCGGGGCGTTTGGCCGCGCCCAAGCGAGGCAGCGCTCAGCCCAGCGCAGGGTCATGTCGAGCGAGCGCGCGGCGTAGTCGTGCTCGCAGGGCCAGGGCGGGCACTCGTCGAAGGCCATGGCGATGTCGGAGCCGAGCGTGGCCTGGATTTCCATCGAGACCTCGGGCGAAAGGAAGAGCGGCGTGCCGTCGAGGTGGGATTGGAAGTGAACGCCCTGCTCCGTGATCTTCCGCAGCTTGGCGAGGGAGAAGACCTGGTAGCCGCCGGAGTCCGTGAGGATGGGACCGGACCAGCCGTTGAAGGCGTGGAGGCCGCCGAAGGCGCGGATCACGTCGAGGCCGGGGCGGATGAAAAGGTGGTAGGTATTGCCCAGCATGATGGGCGCGCCGAGCGCGCGCAGCTCGGCGGGCGCCACCGTCTTCACCGCGCCGAGGGTGCCCACGGGCATAAAGGCCGGCGTGGGGATCTCGCCGCGCGCCGTGCGCAGAACACCGCGCCGCGCCGCGGAGGAGGCATCGGCGCGCAGCAGCGTGAAAGGGTTCTCAGCGGAGGGCATGGGCGGAGGATAACTTGGAGTGCGGTGGCAAGCTTCAGCGTGACACCGCCTTCTCATGGTAGCCGCGGCTTCGGTCCCAAGGCGGTGTCGCGCTGTCGCTTGCCACCGCACTCCAAGTTCAACGGGCGCTTCACCAGTTGCGCACCCACTTCGGCCGGTCGGCTGCGGTCTTGTTCCCGGCGGTGCTCCACAGGTCGAAGGTGGGGTTGAAGCCTTTGTCCAACGGCGGCGGTGATCCGCTCGCCGCATAGGATTGCCTCATGGTGGAGTAGCCGTAAGAGTTTCCCCAGGGATCACGGATGAAGTCTGGATCGGTGCCGGACGGCGCCGGCTGACCGGAACCGTGCTTGCCGAGTTGCACGGGGCGGAACGAGAAATACGACTTCGCGGTGCCAGAGCCGCGCAGCAAATTATAGAGCTCCTTGGAAGCCGGCTCATAGCTCTCCGGGGCATAGGTATTTTGAGCGTTAAGCCCGTTGGCCGCGCTGACGTTTGGATACTCACCGTTGTCCAGCTTGTAGTTCTCGCACGCCGCCCCGAGAGCGGCGATCTCGCCTTCGGCCCGCGCGCGCGCGCCGCGGTTGTTCACGTAGGAATAGGTGCCGATCGTGATTCCCGCGAGGATCAGGATCACGGTCATCACTGTGAGCACTTCAATAAGGGTGAAGCCACGGCGGAAGTTCCTCATCCCTGCCCTCCCGACATTTCCTGGATGATGGTGACCAGCGGCAGGAAGAGCGCGATCACGATCGTGCCCACCACGACGGCCAGGAAGATGATCATCAGCGGCTCCAGCAGGGAGGTCAGGCCGGCCACGGAGTTGTCCACCTCGTCGTCATAGACTTCGGCGATCTTCAGCAGCATGTCCGGGAGCTGGCCGGTCTCCTCGCCCACGTCCACCATCGAGAGCACCATCGGCGGGAAGATGCCGGAGCCTTCCATCGGCGACACGATGCTCTCGCCCTCCTTCACGCTGTCGTGGACGCGCGTGATGGCCTCGGAGACGAGCGCGTTGTCGGCCGTCTCCGAGGTGATGGTGAGCGCCTGGAGGATCGGCACGCCGCTGGTGACGAGCGTGCCCAGCGTGCGCGTGAAGCGAGCGATGGCGCTCTTGCGCGTGAGGTCGCCGAAGACGGGCAGGCGCAGCTTGAGCTTGTCGATCACGCGCCGGCCTCCCGCGGTGCGCGACCACGCCTTCCAGCCGACGACGACCAGCGCCACGCCGGCCGCGACCCACACGTAGTAGGCCTGCACGAACTCGCTCACGTCGATGACCCCCTGCGTGAGCGCCGGCAGGGGCTTGCCGTTGAGCATGTCCTTGAAGATCTGCTGGAACTTCGGGACGATGGCCACCATCAGGTAGCACACGATCACCACCGCGATCACCATCACGGCGATGGGGTAGAACATGGCCGACTTCACCTTGTTGCGGACCTTGGCGGCCTTTTCCTGAAACTCGGCCAGGCGCTGCAGCACCAGCTCGAGCACGCCGCCGGCCTCGCCTGCCTTGACCATCGAGACAAAGAGCTTGTTGAAGAGGCGCGGGTGCTGCGCCAGGCCCTCGGAGAACGTGGAGCCGCCCTGCACCGAGTCGGCGATCTTTTCCACCGCGCCGCGGAGCACCGGGTCGCGCTCCTGTTTGGAGAGGACGTTGAGGCCGCGCAGCAACGGCAGGCCCGCGTCGATCAGCGTGGCGAGCTGGCGGGTGAAGATCATCAGCGTCTTGGACTTCACCGTTTTGCGCCGGAAGAGCGTGATGTTGCCGAGGCTTTTCTTCGCCCCCGGCGCGGCCTTGGCCTTCGGGGCCGCCTTGGCTACCTTCGCGGCCTTGGGGGCGCGCGCCTTCGGGGCCTTGCCCTCCTCGGCCACGCTCGTGGGGAAATACCCGGCCTGCCGGAGCTGGGAGACGGCCTCCGACTGCGTGGGCGCGTCGAGCACCCCGGCGGCTTCCTGGCCGCGCGCATCGAGAACGGTGTAGGCGAAGCGAGGCATGCGGCGACAGCGAAGGGGCGGCGCACCAAAAGCGCAAAACCCCGCCCCCGCAACCGCTCACGGCGCGGGCCGGCAGTGGCGATCAAGGAATTGCCGGCGCCGCTCCGCGTAAGCGGCGCCACCCGCCTCGGCGAGCATTTCATGACCGCCCGCCGGGATAAGCAGCCATTCGCTCCCGGACCCCGGTGGCAACGCGTGGAAGATGCGCTCGCCGTGCGCCGGCGGGATGCGCGCGTCAGCCCCGCCGTGGACCACGAGCACCGGCCGGCGCGCGCGCGCAGCCAATTCCGCGGGACAGACCTGCACCGGATCGAAGCCGGCGAGGATCGCGGCGCGGGCGAGGCAAACGTCCGTCACGGCCGGCGGAAGCTTGAACCACAGTTGGCCGTGTTCGCGCAATGTCTGCCGCAGGTCGGCGAAGGCGGATTCCACGATCGCGCAGCGCACGCGGCCGTCTTCCGCCATCGCCTGGATGGCCGTCGCGCCGCCGAAAGAACTGCCGAAGACGCCCACCGGGCCAAGCGGGCCGAAGCGCACCTCAGCCGCGTCGAGCACGCGGGAGAAATCCGCCCGCTCGCGCAGGCCATAGGTGATCCAGCGCCCGCCGCTCTCGCCGTGGGCGCGCGCGTCGTAGGCGATGGATTGCCAGCCGGCGTCCGCCAGCTCGCGCGACAGGCCAAGCAGCGCCTCCTTGCACGACGAGCTGCCGTGCAACAGCACCACCGTGCCACGCGGCGGGCCGGCTGTCCGCGCGCGGACGAACCATCCGGCGAGCCAGATGTCCGGCGCGGATTCCAGCCAGAACTTCTCGCCTTCTAGGCCAAGCGAGGCCGGCGTGCGATCCGCAAAATATTTCCATCGCTCGGTCCGCGCGGGCACCACGATTGCCCAGGCCAGCGCCTCACGCGCCGCCCAGGCGGCGAGGACAAGCAGGAGCGCCAAGACGAGCAACGGTTTCCAGGTGCGGCGCATGCCGGACCATCCGCGCCTAGAGCGATGCCGGGCATCGAAAATTCGTGGCCGGCCATCAATCCACGCGTTGGGTCCGGTCAGGCAAAGCAGATGTTGCCCGCAAGCCCGCTCTCCCCCGCGCGCTGGAGCAGGACCTTGGGCGCGGCGATCTCGGCTTGTCGCGTGCGCCGACGGATGAGAACGATCAGCCCCGGATGCGTGCTCGCCGCCGCCGTCGGCACGAAGTCATCGCGGTTGCAGGTGATGAGGATAGCCCCGATTTCCGTCGCTTGGACAAAACTTCCGGGTCCGTCGCGGTGATCGGCAACACGTCACGCAGCAGGACCGGCTCGTGCCCAGCGTGGCGCAGCCAGCGCGCCACGTCGTCCGGCACATCCTGATCAAGCAAGAACGTCACGGCATCGGCGCCTGCATTTGCCCGGCGACCAGGTCGTCAATCTCCGCGCGATGATCCTCGTAATAGGACAGGCATTCGAAGACCTGCGCCCGAGTGATGCCGGGGAAGCTGCGGCACGCCTCGTCCACGGTCGCCCCGTTGACGATTAGGCCGACCACGTCGTGAACGCCCAGTCGAGTTCCCTCAATGATCGTGCGGCCGCCGCGCACGCCCGGCACCCGGACGAGATGGCGGTAAGCCGCGGCGGTCACGATGATTCCTAGCCCAGGAGGGGCGCTCCGTCGAAGCCCCGCTCACGCCACCCGCTCCTCGCCGGCCGGCAGCGACAGGCGGATTTCGAAGCCCTCGGGCGGGATGCGGCGGAAGGAGAGGTGCGCGCCGAAGGCCTCCACGCACGGCCGCACGATCGCCAGGCCCAGCGAGGCCGGGGCCTGCGCCTCGCCGAAGGTCGTGGTCATGCCGAAGTTCGTGCTCGTGAAACCGCCGGTGTCCGAGCCGTCATCGAGCGCGGAGCTGGAGCCGTCCGGCGGCACGGGCGTGGGCGTGCCGGTGCCGTAGTCAGCCACGGCCAACCAGGCGGTGCGCTCGTCCTCGCGGCCGCCGGTGACCATGATGGGGCGAGAGCCGCCGGAGATGCGCACCGCGTTGCGCGTGAGGGAGGCGAGGACGCGCGTGAGGAGGTTCGGCTCCACGCGCGCGACGAGGTCGGCGGGCACGGCCACGTTCACGCGGCCGGCGATGGCGGCCTGGCGCTCGCGCATCTTTTCCACCAGCGGGCGCAGCAGCGTGCGGCGAAGCTCGAGCGGCTTCTCGTCGAGGTGCGCGCGGGAGAAGACGCCCAGCTCGTGGATCAGCTCCGACATGTTGCGCAGCTCATCGCGCGTCTCCTCCACGCGGGTGCGCTCGGACACGGCGGCGCGGCCGGCGAGGAAGTCGAGCGCGGAGCGCGCCCGGTCGATGGGCGCCTGGAGCTCGCGCGCGGTGTCGCCCAGGAAGCGCTGCTGCTCGCGCATCTGCGCCGAGAGACGCTCGGCCATGCGGCGGATGGAGCGGCCGAGGCGGCCTAGCTCGTCGCCGCGCTCCTCGTCCACCTTCACATCGAAGCGGCCAGCCGACACCTCCTCGGCCGCGCGCAGGAGCTGACGCACGGCGCGCGTGAGCGAGCCGGCCAGCGGCAGCCAAAGGAGGCCGGCCAACGCGAAGGCCGCCGCCGCGCCGATCACCCACGGGCGCGCGTCGAAGAGAACGCCGCCGCCATACAAGCTCTCCGTCCGAGCGAGCAGGACAACCGGACCCTCGCTGGGCGGCTCACCCGCGCCCAACCGACCCAACGGCGGCAAGCGCACGCCGAACCAATAGCCCATCGGCGCCGAGGAGCGCACTTGGAACACCGGCCCCACCTCGCGCGTCGGCTCCATGGCGCCGCTGCCGGCCGGCGGGAGCGGTGGTGGGCCGCGGCGTTCCGACGGTCCGCCCGGGCGGCCGCGAAGGCGTTCGGTGACTTCGTCGGGCAATGTCGTCGCCTCCCCGGCGACCTGCGCGCCGGTTGACGAGAACAGCAGCCACCTCACCCGCTGCCGGCGGCTGGCGCGGTCGAGCGCGCCGTTCCAGTCGTCACGCGGGGCGGCGCGCAGTTCAGTGACGAGGTCGTCAGCCGCCCGGCGCACGCGCCCGGCGACTTCTTGCCCGATCACGCCGTCCACGCCGCCCGCGAGCCACCAGTGGAGCAGCGCCCAGAGCACGAGCGCTGGCACGATCGACGACAGCAGGAAAACGCCGAGGATCTTGTTCCGAAGGGAAAGTCGCATGCGCGGCGGCGAGTCGAGGCGCCGGTATGCTAGCGGGCGAGGCGGAGGAGGAAAGCCGAAGCTTTGGGCGCGCGAGGGGAGACGGCGCGAGCCCTGGCCGCCAAGAGTTCAGGGCGCGTCGCGCGCCACCGATGGCGCGAGGTTCGGGCCGTCGCGCTCGGAAGGCGCTTTGCCGGGCGTTGATTGTTTGGCAATTCCGCCGCTCGGCCCGTCAGGGCGCCTCATACACCTCGACCAGCGCCACGCCGGAGGCGCCGTTGGCCCCGCGCACGATGGCGGTGTAGGCACCGGGATTGAGTGTGACCACCACGGCGGCCTCGCGCGGGTCGCTCGGGGCCTTTCCGAGCGACTGGAGGATGGCGGCCTGACCGCCGGACTGCCAGTTGTCGTTGGAACTCATGAGCGCGCCGCGGGCATCGCGAATCTCGACGGTGGGATCGGACAAAGTGCCGGCCACTCCAGCCGCGGCCAGCGAGGGGCCGAGCGCGCGGACCACCACGCGGCGCGTGGAGGAGCCGCCGATGACGAATCCGCCGATCATTACGTCGTCGCCGGTGGCCACGCGGCCGCGGGTGGACACGTTCACGGCCTTGGTGGAGACCACGGCGGCGTCGAGGTCATACACCTCGATCAGGCCGACGCCGATGCCGCCGTCCGCGCCGCGCATGACGGCGGTGTAGGCGCCGGGGGCGAGCGTCACGATGAGGGCCGCCTCGCGGGCGTCGGCCGGGGCGCGGCCGGTGGCGGTGATCTCGGCGGACTGGGCGCCCTGCCAGTCGTCATTGGAGGCGAGGAGCGCACCGGTGGCGGCGCGGAGCTCGAGGGCGGGGTTGGCGAGCACGTTGGCCACGCCACCGGCGGCGAGCGAGGGCCCAAGGGCGCGCACGAGCATGCGCTTGGACGAGGATCCGCTCACCACGAAACCGGCGATGGCGACGTTGTCGCCGGTCTCCACGCGTAGGCGGGTGGAGAGGTTGGTCAGGCGCGTGGCTTCGTCGGGCAGCACCTGAAGGTCAGCCTTGATGTTGTCGGAGCCGTTGAGCGCGACGGTGCGGGTGATCACGCGCGAGCCGAGCGCGCCGCCGGTGAAGGAAAGGCGCACGGTGGCGGTGCCAGCCGGCAGGTTCGTGAGCGGGATGGCGTAGCCGCCGGAGGCCGAGGTGACCGCGTAGTAGGTGCCCACGTCGGGCGTCACCGTGATGCCGCCCTCGCCCTCGCCGGGAGTGTAGAATACGTCGCCGTCGCGATCGGTGAAAGCCACACCGGTGACGATCGGGGTATTTTGGAAGTCGTAGCAGATGCCAAAGTCCTGGACCACCGCGTAGGGAGAATAGTTCACCGTGATGGTCGGCACGCCGCCGCCGGCGCGAATGGACCACGTCTGACGAGAGGAGGCGACAAAGCCAACGCCGACCTCCTTGTAAACGGGGTCCGGGGGCAGCGCCATGATGGCGTTGCGGTGGGACAGGGAGGCGACGCCCCAATCAATGTTGAGACCGACCTGGGCGTAGAGCAGGGAGGGCACCGGTCCGTAGATGTTCTCGCCGGCGGCGGTCGCTCCGTAGCCCGATCCGATGATGCGGTTGGAGAAGGTGTTGCCAGGCTGGTCGTGATCTTGAACGGCGTTGGCCGCCATCCACTGCGCATGGTTGCGGGCGGTGCTGACGAGATACGGGCTGAAGGCGAGCGGCGGCCGGGCCGGGTAGGCGTTGAAAGCCGCGCGGATTGCCGCGAAGTTCACCGCAAAGGGCGCGTATCCGTAGGCGCCTTGGATCTGGGAGTCGGTCTGCGTGGTGAGGAAGATGCCTTCCTGCGGCGGGTTGGCGCGCGCGCGGTTGAGGAGCTCGACCATGTATTGCTCCTCGGCGGTCGGGTCGCCGTGCGAGTAAGCCTGCGTCGGCGCGGCCTCGGCCAGCGTCGCCACGGAGAAAAAACCCAGTGCGCAGAGAGCGAGGGCTAGCTTCTCGGAATTGAGACTGACCGAGGGAACAGAAGCGCGGGCGAACGGCGAAGGAGTCGGCATTGAAACAAAAATGAGAGGGGCGTGCGGACAACTCAGCGCAGGGTGCAAGACCCATTCCCAGCCGAAACATTTCCAGCCTTTCCCTCGCCGTACCTTAGAAAATCCATAATTTCACGCGGATGCGCGATATAAACCGGATTTCCGAAAAGTGTATGCAATGCGCGAGGGCGACAAACTGGGTCACTCGCCGACCTATCTGTTTCAAAATTGAGAATCAATCATATGTAAGATTCAGGCCCCTCCGTCGGTCCAACTCACTTCCCAGAGAGGAGGTGGACTGAAGGGTTTGTTGAGCTTGGGTTTTGCGCGGCGGACGCACGGGGGCAGGCGGGCCACCTGGAAGTCCTGTTCGCTGGTTTGGTTGCGGTGCCGAGGCCTGAGCAATCAAGATCGAAAGACTTTTCATTTTTCCGTCTTGACTGGATTGGCGCGTTTGCGGCTAATGGCGCCACGTTCCCGCGCCCCGCCTCGTGCCTACCGCCATGAAGAACTTCCCTCTTCCCCTCCTTGCCGCCGCGCTTGGCTCTCTCCTGCTCGTGCCTGCGTGCGCCCTTGCCCGCGATGGCGCGCTTGCGGTGGAGCGCTGGACTTATTTGCGCGCGTATCAGGATGGCGCCAAGACCCGTCATGAATTCCTCAAGGAATCCTTCGCGCTCCGGGCTGATGGCACCACGTCGTCCACCGGCGATCACGGCAGGTGGACCTACACCGTCGGCGGCAACGACGACGACACGCTCGCCATCCAGCGGCGGCAGTCGGTGGACGGGCGCTACGTGATGGTGGAGTGGGAATTCGACACGGATCCCGACAAGGCCCGCTTCGCCAAGGCCGGCGCGGCGCGCAAGCTCGACAGCGATGCCGACCCCGTCTCCTGGGTGCCCGTCGAGGCCACGGCGGACAGCGCCTCGCCGCGCGGCGTTGAAGATTCCTGGGCGGCGCTCGCCGCCATCGTGCGCGGCCAGGCCGGCAGCGCCCCCGGCCTCGGCGCCGCGCTGGTGAGCTGGCTGCTCGCCGACTACGCGCGTCTTTCCTATAATGACCAGGTGAACTTCGCGTCGCACGCCGGCGGCTCCGGCCTGCGCAACACCGACCTGCGCGCCATCGAGGCCACATTGCGCGCCACCGGCTTCCCGCTCGATCCTTCCCGGCTCCTGCCCACGGGTGGCGTGGACATCGCCCTTTCCGGGCTGCCGTCCGTGGACCTTCACGGCAACGTCGTCTCCCTCGGCGGCGTGAACGTGCGCAACAACCGCGCGAACTCGTCCGGCCCCCTGCAGGTCCAAGTGTATGCGCTCCACCAGCCTTACGTGGGCGGCGACATCCCCGGCGACGCGCGTCTGCTGGCCTCGGCGACGATCTCCGATCCCGTCGGCGGGGGCGCGACCGCGGCCAACCTCTCGTGGGACACCAGCGCGCTCGTAAACCTGCCCGGCGGCATCTGGTATTTCGCAGTGATCCTCTCGGACGGGAACCAGCGCCTCGACCACGCGGCGCTGGGCGACGCGCTCACCCTGGGCGACTACGTGGGCGGCGGCGCGGGCGAGCAGGACAAGCCCACGCAACTCATCAATCTTTCCACCCGCTTGCGCGTGGAAGCCGGCGACGGCGCGGGCATCGGTGGCTTCGTGGTGTCTGGCACCGGGTCGAAGCGCGTGCTGCTGCGCGCCCTCGGGCCGAGCCTGGCTTCCGCCGTGGCGGGCACGATCAGCACCCTTGCCGTGGAGCTGCGCGACGCGCAGGGCCGGCTGGTCGCCGCGAACGCCGGCTGGCAATCCTCCCCGCAGCGCGGCGAGATCGAGGCCACCGGTTTGGCGCCCTCCGACACGCGGGAATGCGCCCTCGTGGCAAGCCTCTCGGCGGGCTCCTACACGCTCGTGGTGCGCGGCGGATCGACCGGCGAGAGCGGCGTGGCGCTGATCGAGATGTATGACCTGGAGCGCGTCCGCTCCGACCTGCGACCGATCAACGTGTCCACGCGCGGCGTGGTGCGCGAGGGCGACAGCGTGATGATCGGCGGCTTTGTGATCGGCGGCTCGCGCACCAAGCGCGTCGTCGTGCGCGCGCTCGGCCCGAGCTTGGCCGCGGCCGGCGTGACGAACCCGCTGGCTAACCCGAGCCTCGCTGTCTTCGACTCCTCTGGCGCGCTCCTCGCCTCGAACACCGACTGGCGCTCCTCGGTGACCCAGGATCAGATCTCCGCAACCGGCCGCGCGCCGACCAACGAGCGCGAGGCCGCCGCCGTGCTGACGCTTCGCCCTGGCCCTTACACCGTGGTGGTCCGCGGCGAGGGCGGCTCGACCGGCGTGGCGCTGGTGGAAGTGTATGAGGTGGAGTGATCTGCGGCGCCGCACCCAGCGGCCTTGTAAGCACAGCGGCCCATCAGGCGGCGACGGAGTTGGCAAGTCCAGCTCCCTCGCTTCGCGCCGGACCCTCTTCTGAGAGCACATGCGCCCCTGCCCCAGCTGGGCCGCGGCAAGAGCGCCTTGAGTTTCCGCGAAGGCTCATCGGACTCCCCGAGGCTAGCTTGGAGCTGGTCGTGAGGAGTTCCAAGCTTCTCACGAGGAGTCTGGAGCTTCTCGTGAGGACCTTCCGGGGTTCTCACGAGGACCAAAAACCTTCTCGTGAGCACCTTGGAAGTCCTCGTGAGAAGTTCAATGGTGCTCGTGAGGAGTCTGGAACTGCTCATGAGAACCCCGGAAGGTCCTCACGAGAAGGTTTTTGGTCCTCGTGAGGACCTCTAGAGGTGGTCACGAGAAGGTTAGAAGGTGCTCGCGAGGACCCTCCGAACTCCGCGTGAGAACCCTCCGAGGTCCTCGCGAGAAGGCGTCAAGGTAGCCTGGCTACCTTGGCAACCGGCCACGAACCGGCTTCAGGCGCCCCCCTTCTGGCCTCCCTAGGCCAGCTGCTTCTGGACGATGTTCGCCCCAGGATGAGGGGCCCGTTCGGGATCGGTCCGACAGCCGCCGGTGAACTCCCCAGAAGTTGAAAGGACTGGCCGAATCAGAGAACGATCGACTTAATCCCTGCGGCAGGAAGGCCAAAGAACTCAGCCTCCGATTCTTTCCAGCCTCGCTCGGTCCTCGGAGGGCATCTCCTCCAGCCATCTCTGCTCTTGCCCTGGCTCGGGCAGGACGCGGCCATACTCGATCATCAGCGAAGGCGGCAGCTCGACGATGTAGACCCAAACCTCCCCCGGCGAGACGCTGGTGCACCGAACCAGTGCATCACGCATCTCGGTCAGCAGGCGGCTCTTCATCTCGGCCGGCCGGCCGCCGCGGATGTGGCCGCACAAGTAAACTTGGCGGCCTTCCAGCGGCTTCCCGCCCATGAACCACTTGCCGGGCTCAACGTCCTGGAAAGTGACCTGAGCGAAAAACGAGTTCGCGCCGGTGACGGCGTTGTGAGCAGCCGTGACTTCGCGGGCGATGGCTTGCCGCTGCCCGGCGTTGATCTGGTCCCTCGGGGTGAAAATGGTGTAGGTCGGCACGGCGTGAGGCGGGGAGGATGAAGTTGAAAGGCGCGGGAATCTTTCGGGCGGAGGATACGTCGCCAACGCCTCAACCAGCCGGCGAGGCCACGGCGGCGGGCGTCACTTCCTTTACCAGCACCTTCGATTTCCGGCCGCTGGCTTCGTATTTCTCGCGGCGGGCCGGCGGCAGGACCTCGGGCGCAGCCTCGGTGTAACCGCCCTTTTGCTGGAGGTAGGCGAAGGCCTGCGTGGACAGCGCGAAGAGCCGGGCGATCCCGCGCTCGCGGGCGATCTGGTCCACCCACGCCACGAGCTTGCGGCCGTGGCCGGCGTTCTCGCTGGTGCGGCTCACGTAGAGGCACGCGAGCTCAGCCATGTTCTCGGCCGGGAAAGGATGGATGGCGACGCAGCCCACCACGTTGCGGTCCACCTCCAGCACCCAGTAGTCGTCCAGGTGCGCGAGGACATCGGCGCGGGTGCGGGGGACGAGCGCCTCGTCGCGCACGGATTGCTGGATGAGGTCGAGGATGCGCTTCACGTCGCGCTTCTGCGCGCGGCGGATCTGCTCGTATTCGTTGCCATAGACCATCGTGCCGACGCCCTCGCGGGAGAAGACCTCGGTGAGGAGCGCCTCGTTCTGGTGGCCGTCGAGCAGGTGCGCGCGCGGCACGCCGCCGTGGCCGGCGCGGGCGGCCCAGCCGAGCTTGAGGGCGAGGTTGCGCGCGAGGGAGCTGGGCGGCTTCTGCGCGGCGGCCTCGGCGTCCTTGAGCGAAAGCTGGCGCACAATCTTTCCGTCGATGCGCAGCGAGCCGGCCTCGCACAGGAAGATGACCTTGGCGGCCTTGAGCGCGATGGCCGTCTCCACGGCGATGGCGTCGGAATTGACGCGGTAGGTGTGCCCCTCGCCATCAAACCCCATGGAAGGAAGCACCGGCACGATGCCGCGCTCGAGCAGGAGCGAGAGCATCTCGGCGTCGATCCTCTCCACGCGGCCGGTGAATTGATGATCTATGCCGCCGACGATGCCGAGCGGGTGCGCGGTGACGGCGTTCACCACGGCGGCGCGCAGGTCCACGGAGGCGAGCCCCTCCAGCACGCGGTGCGAGAGGCGCGACGCCGCGTCCACCGCGATGCGGAGCGTGGGCTGATCCGTCACGCCGGCGCCGTCGTCGTTGGAAACCGGCGCGCCTTCGGAGCGGGCGCGCTCGAGCTGGTGGCGCACGCCGTGGACGAGGAGCACGCGAATGTTCAGCGAGCGCAGCACCGCCACGTCGAGCAGCAGGTTCGGGAAGTTCTCGGATTCCAGGATCTCGCCGTCGAAGGCGATGACGAACACTCGGTCGCGGAAGCGCGGGATGTATTGGAGGATTCCGCGGAGGTCAGAGACGGGCATGGCAGGCGAAAGGAACGGCGCAGTGGACGAAGAACGGAAGTTGATGGATAGTCGCGGCAACTGGGGGCGGTAAGCGCTTCTCGGGCGAGCGCGAAACGAAAAGGTCCTGCGTCAGCATTCCAACGTTTTCTTCGTCCATCTCCGTCGCACGGCAGGCGTCGGAAGGACGAGCGCCGCGGTCGCAATCCGCGATCCGATGATCGCACCTCGCGATCCCTTCTCATTCATCTGCCGGCCTAGCCTTTTTGTTTCATGTCTCTCGATTCTCGTTTGCTCGCCCTCCTCGCCCGTCCCAAGGCTCCGCCGCTGGGCAAGGTGGAAATTTCCCGGAAACTCGGCCTGTCCCCGGACGAACGCGACGCCGTGCGCGGCGCGATCGAGCGCTTGGAGGAAGTCGGTGAAATCGTCTCGGTGAAGAAGGACCGCTGGACCGTGCCGGAGCACGCCGGCGTGTTCCGCGGGAAGATCCGCTTCTTCGCCAACGGCGACGCGCTCGTCACCAATCCCGGCCGACCGGGCCAGATGGACGTCTTCATCGGCCAGGGCCGGAGCGGCTCGGCGCTTCCCGGCGACGTGGTGCTCGCGCTCGCCCGCGGCGGCGGCTCGGGCGACCGGCTTAACGGCGAAGTGCTCCGCGTCGTCGTGGTGGCGAGCGAGACGGTGGTCGGCACGCTGCGCGAGGAAAAGCCGGGCCGCTGGATCGTGGTGCCGGACGACCCGCGTTTTCCGCAAACCGTGAACATTCGGCCGGACCCGCAAGGCGCGCCCTTGGCGGCAGGGCTCAAGGTCGTGGCGCGCCTCTTCCCGTGGAAGGGCGCGCACGCGCCGCTGGAAGGCACGGTGGTCGAAACCCTCGGCGCGGCTGACGCGCCCGGCGTGGACCTCATGGCCATCATCCGCCGGCATCGCCTGCGCGAGGAATTCCCCGAGAAGGCGCTTGCCGCGGCCGAGGAAGTGCCCTTCCAAATTCCCGCGGCGGAAACGGCGCGGCGCTCCGACTGGCGCGGCCGGCCGGTCTTCACCATCGATCCCGATGACGCGCGCGATTTCGACGACGCCATCGAGGTGGAGTCGCTCGGGCCGAACCGCGGCTGGCGCCTCCACGTCCACATCGCCGACGTGGCGCACTTCGTCCGCCCCGGCTCCCCGCTGGACGAGGAGGCGCGCCGGCGCGGCAACTCCACCTACCTTCCCGGCCGCGTGCTGCCGATGCTGCCCGAGCGACTCTCGAACGGCGTGTGCTCGCTCCAGCCGGACGTGGAGCGCCTGGTCTTCACGGCGAGCATGGAGTTCGCGCCGGACGGTCGCGAGACGGCGGCCTCGTTCTCGCGCGGCGTGATCCGCTCCGCGCGCCGCTTCACCTACGGCGAGGCGCTGGCTCACCTGGAAGCCCCGCGCTCGCGCGACGAGTGGACGCGCCGTCTGCACGAAACCTGGGAGTTGGCCTCCGTGTTGCGCGCGCGCCGCTTCGCGCGCGGCTCGCTCGACCTGGAGATGCCCGAGATCAAGGTGCGGCTCGACGCGAGCGGCCGGCCGCTCGCGCTGGAGAACGTGGCGCACGACCGCTCGCACCAGCTCATCGAGGAATTCATGCTCGCCGCGAACGACGCCGTGGCCCTCGCGCTCAAGCAGCGCCAGATCCCCGCGCTCTACCGCATCCACGAGAACCCGGACCCCGAGCGCCTCGCCGAGCTGCGCGGCACGCTGCGCGAGCACGGCGTGCGCGCCGGCGACCTCACGCACCGTGCGGAGCTGATGCGCGTGCTGGAGTCCCTCCATGGCCTCCATGAGGAGGCGGCGCTGAAATACCACGTCCTGCGCTCGCTGCGCCGCGCGGGCTACTCCCCCGCCCCGCTCGGCCACTACGGCCTGGCGAAGGCGAACTACGCGCACTTCACCTCGCCCATCCGGCGCTACGCCGACCTCGTGGTCCACCGCGCGCTGGCGCAGATGCTCCGGCTCGCCCCGCCGCGCGAGGCGCCCGCCGCCGGCGACCTCGCCGAACTCGGGCACCACCTTTCCGCGACCGAGCGCGCCTCGGCCGACGCCGAGCGCGACGCGATCAAGCTGAAGAAGATCGAGTTCTTCCGCGTCGCGCTGGAGCGCGGCGACCGCTTCCGCGCGCTCGTCCTGGAAGTGCGTCCGAACGTCCTCGTGGTCGAGCTGCCCGGCGCGGCCTTCGGCGGCCGCGTGAAGGTCGCGGATCTCGGCGACGAGTATTTCCATTACGATCCCGCCCAAGGAATCCTGCGCGGTCGCAAGTCGCGCCGGGTCTTCCAGCCCGGAATGGAGATGGAGGTGCAGGTCGCCGCGGTCGATGCCGCGCGCCAATACGTGGACTTCCGGTCTGCCGAGGGGGCCCAGGACGCGGCACCGTCGGGGCGGAAGGAAGAAAAGACGGGCCGACGAAATGAATCGCCGAGCGGAGCGAGACCGGCGGGACGTGGCGAGCGCGGGAAGCCCCAACCCCCGCCGCGGAAGGAACGAAAAGCGCGTCGCGGTTGACGCACCCGTCGTTTTCCACGAATCACCTTCCGGCCAGCTTCTTCGCCTCCTGCCGTTGTCCCCCCGGCGCCCTGGCTTTCTCGCTCCGCTCGATTCTCCATCTTCCATCCTCTCGGCCCTTCTCGGCCCCACCCATGCACGCCTCCGCCCGGCCGCAGAACATCGTCTATTTCGACCTGGAAACGCAGCGCACCGCCGGCGACGTCGGCGGCTGGAGCAACAAGCGCGACATGGGCATGTCCCTTGCCGTGACCTACTCCACCGCCACGGGCGAGTATCGCGTGTGGTGGGAGAAGACGGTGGACGACCTCGTGCAGCATCTCCAGCGCGCCGACCTCGTGGTGGGCTTCAACCACCTCGGCTTCGACTACGAGGTGCTGATGGGCTACACGATCCTCGACCTGCCCAACCTGCTGCCGACGCTCGACCTGCTGATCGAGACCGAGAAGGCGCTCGGGCACCGCCTCAAGATGGAGTCGCTGGCGCAGGCCACGCTGGGTTTCGGCAAGACCGCCGAGGGCCTCGACGCGATCCGCTGGTGGCGCGAGGGCAAGCTGATGCCCATCGCCGAGTATTGCTGCTACGACGTGAAGGTGACGCGCCTGCTCTACGAGCACGCCGTGGCGCACGGCGAGCTGCACTACCTCGACCGCAACCAGCGCAAGCAGCGTTTCCAACTGTCGCTGTAGATCACGCCGGCCATGCTTCCGGGATGGCGGCAAGCGTGAATCTTCCTGCACCGCCAAGCTCACCTCGATGTCGCCGGAAACCCCCCTGCAAGCATTCCCCGCCCAGGATCCCTTGCCCGACGAGGCCGGGTTCCGCGGCGCGTTGCGGCGCGCCTCGCTCGGCCTGACCCTCGCCTTGCTCCTCCCCGCCCTCGCGCTGCTGGGGCTGGTGCTCTACCAGCGGAACGCCGCCTGGTGGGTGGACCACACCGACTTGGTGATCGAGAAGGTTTATGCCCTGGAGCAATTGATGTGGGATCTCTCGAGCGGGATGCGCGGCTATCAGATCACCGGGCAGACCAGCCTCCTGAACCCTTACCGCGACGCGCTCCCCCAGCTCGACGCGAAGTTGGATGAGATCGCCGCCCTGGTGGCCGATGATCCGGCGCAAGTCGCCGCCGCCGAAGCCCTGCGCGGGGATCTCCGTGCCTGGCGCGGTTATGCCGAGGAAACCCTGCGCCGCCCGGATGCCGGGACCGACGAGGCGCGCGCCCCGGAGGCCTACCTGCGGGGCCGCCAGTTGATCTTCGCCGCCCGCGCCCGCGCCCAGGCCTTTATCGCCACGGAGACATCCCTGCGGGCGCAGCGGCAGCAGCGCCTCGACCGCATCGTCAACGGGCTCTTCGCGTTTCTCGGGATCGTCGCGCTCGGGGGCATCCCGCTGATCAACGCCTGGCAGCGCCGGACGCTGCGGCGCTCCGTGACATCCTACCGCGCGAGCCTCGCGGACTCCAAGCGGCTCACGCGCGAGCTCCAGGTGACGCTTTCGTCCATCGGCGACGCGGTGATCGCCACGGACGCTGGTGGGACCGTCACCTTCGTCAATCCGGTCGCCGAGCGTCTCACCGGCTGGACCTCGGCCGAGGCGCGCGGCCGCCCGTTTCCCGAGGTGCTTCCGATCTTCAACGAGCAGACCGGGGAGCCAGCCGAGAATCCCGTGGAACGCGTGCTGCGCGAGGGCGTCGTGGTGGGCCTCGCCAACCACACCGTGCTGCGCCCGCGCTCCGGCGGCGAGATCCCCATCGAGGACAGCGCCGCGCCGATCCACGCAGACGGCAGCCTGCTGGGCGTGATCCTCGTCTTTCGCGACGTGACCGAGAAGCACCGGGGCGACCGCGCCCTGCGCTCCAGCGAGTCGCGCGCCCGCGCGATCCTCGACACCTCGCTCGACGCCGTGCTGCTCATGGATGCCGACGGGAAGATCGCCGCGTGGAATCCGGCTGCCGAGCGCATCTTCGGCTGGCGGCGCGAGGAGGTGATCGGCGGCGAGCTCGCGGACCACATCATTCCCGAGCGCCTGCGCGGGGCGCACCGCCGCGGCCTCGCCCACTACCTGGCCTCGGGCGAGGGGCCGGTGCTCGGCAAGCAGCTCGAGCTGCCGGCGGTGCGGCGCGACGGCGAGGAGTTTCCCGTGGAAATCTCGATCAACCCGCTCCCGGGCGACGAGCGCGGGCTGTTCGTCGGCTTCGTGCGGGACATTTCCCAGCGCAAGGCCATCGAGGCCGACCTGCGCGCCGCCAAGGATGCCGCCGAGGCCGCCTCGCGCGCCAAGGACGAGTTCCTCGCCGCGCTCTCCCACGAACTGCGCACGCCGCTCACGCCCGTGCTGATGACCGCCGCCGCCCTGCGCGAGGACGAGCGCCTCCCGGCCGACGCCCGCGAGCAGCTCGGGATGATGGAGCGCAACATCGCGCTGGAGGCCCGGCTCATCGACGACCTCCTCGACCTCACCCGCATCGCCCAGGGCAAGCTGCCGCTGCGCCCGCAGCCCTGCGACGCCCACTCGCTCATCAACCTCGCCGTCGAGATCGTGCGCGACGAGGCCCAGGCCAAGGGCATCGCCCTCCAGCGGGACTTCGCCGCCGGCCGCGCCGGCCTGCAGGCGGACCCGGCGCGCCTCCAGCAGGTCGTCTGGAACCTGCTGCGCAACGCCGTGAAGTTCACCCCGCGCGGCGGCCGCGTCACCATCCGCACTTCCAACCCCGCCGCCGACGGGAAAGGCGGCGCCGAGCGGCTGCGGATCGAGATCGACGACTCGGGCATCGGCATCGCGGCGGGGGAGCTGGAGCGCATCTTCCACGCCTTCGAGCAAGGCACCGAGCTTGCCGGCGAGCACCGCTTCGGCGGCCTTGGCCTCGGCCTGTCGATCGCCCGCGCGATCGTGGACCTGCACGGGGGCACCATCCGCGCCGAGAGCGCCGGCCGCGGCGAGGGGGCGACCTTCGTCGTCGAGCTCCCCGACGCGGTCCTGGTCTCGCCCGGCGCCAGCGAGCGCTTGCTCCAGCCGATGCGGCCGAGATAATTGG
>CALMOL010000084.1 GCA_937871685.1 uncultured Verrucomicrobiota bacterium | reverse complement strand
AGCGTCGCTGACGCGACGCAACCTCGGTTGGGACGGCCAACCCCGCGCTGAAGCGCGGGGCTACGTTCGGATCGCCGCCACGCGGCTGCTTTTCACCCCTTCTCGCCCGCCAAGTTTCACGGCACCGACACCTTCTGCGCCGCGCGCAATGCATCGGCCGCCTTTTGCGCGGCGGCGGCCACGGCGCGGTCCTGGTAAAAGAGCGTGACGGCGCGCAGGTAATCTTGCAGCGCGCCGGGGCCGTCTCCCTCCGCCTCGCGCAATTGGCCGAGCAGCAGGAACACCTGCCCGTAGAGCGCGCCGTCCGCCTCCGCCGGGGCCAAGTCCTCCAGCGCCGCCTTGGCGAGCGGCTCCAGCGTTTGCCGCGCGCGGGCATTGTCCTTGCGGGCCAGCGCCAAGCGCGCGAGGCCCACCGCGCCGCGCAGCGACGCCTTGCCGCCGGGATACAGGCGCGCGAATTCCGCGTAGGCGGCCTCGGCCTTGGGCAAGTCGCCGGTTTCCAAATACAGGTCGCCCATCACGGCGGCCACGCGGCGGGCCCAATCGGTCGGCAAGCCCTTCCACTTCTCCGCCACCGGCCGCAGCTCGGCGAGCGCGCGGGCGAAGTCTCGCGCCTCGTAATGCGCGAGGCCCGCGCGCACGCCGGTCGGCTCCGGCATCGTCACCGCCGCGATCCCGCTCAGCGGCAGGCCGATCTTCCCCTTCTGCCCGTTCGGTTGAATGAGTTCCACCTCGACCGCGCCATTCACCACGCCAAGGATGCGCCCCTCCTGCGTGCGGCCATCGCGCAGCGTGACGCGTTCGGGGGGCGTTTGCGCGCCCAACGGCGCGGCGGCGAGACAGAGCGCAAGGGCGAGAAGACGGCGGGGCGGACGCATGGGAAAAAAGCTTCAAGCTTCAAGCCTCAGGCTTCAAGGAAGGACCGAGAAGAAAGGAAGGGCGGAAAGCAACGGAAGCGCGGCGGTTGGCCTTTCCGGCTTTCCGACCTTTCGGCCTTCCTTGAAGCCTGGGGCTTGGAACTTGAATCTTCCTTGAAGCCCCCGCATCCCTCCTCACCTTAGCGCCCCTTTTCGCTTCCATGTCCTTCCAAACCCTGCGCAAAAACCAGCGCTGGCTGATGATCCTCGTCGCCTCCCTGGTCATCATCTCCTTCGTGTGGTTCTACAACCGCACCGAGCTCGAGAAGCTCGGCCGCGACCGCGTGGGCGAGATCTACGGCCGCAGCGTCAACATGCCCGAGGTCCAGCGCGTCTCGCGCCTCGTCCAGCTCGCCCTCCAGCTCGGCCTGCCCAACCTTTCCGCGCGCGACGACACCGGCCAGCGCCCGCTCTTCGCCGGCGAGCCGGACTTCATCTGGAACTGGATCGTCCTCCAGCGCCAGGCCGAGAAGCTCGGCGTGATGCCCACCGACGAGGAAGTCGCGGAGGCCATTCAAAAGCTCCCCGCTTTCCAGCGCAACGGCGGTTTCGACGGCGCCGCCTTCACCCGGTTCCTCACCGAGCGCCTCGGCTCCCAGGGCTTCGGGCAAAAGCAGGTCGAGGAAGTCATCCGCGCCGATCTCCAGTTCGGCCGCATCCGGCAGATGCTGGACGCCGCCGCCGTGGTCGGCCCCGGCGAGGTGCGCGGCCTTTACGACGAATACTTCTCCAAGGTCGAGGCCCAGGTCGTGCGCCTCAAGCTCGCCGACTTCGCCGCCGCCGCGACGGTGAGCGAGGAAGACCTCAAGAAATACTTCGAGGATCCCGCCAAGAAACCCACGCTTCAGACCGACATCATGCGGAAGGTCAAATACGTGAGCCTTTCCCTCACCGAGGAGCAGAAGAAGCTCCCGCCCGCCGCGCGCCGCCCCCCCCTCCAAAAACTCGCCGCCCAGATGGAAGCCCTCTCCCAGGGCCTGCTCGAAGCCGCCGGCGATCCCGCCAAGAACCCCTACGACGCCGCCAAGATGAACGCCGACCTCGCCAAGGTCGCCGCTCCGCTCAATCTCCCGGCCGACGCCATCAAGGAGACGCCCGAGTTCAACGAGGAATCCCTCCGCAAGCTCCCCGAGGCCGCCCTCGTCGGCTTCGACAAGGCCGCCCTTTCCCTGAGTCCCGAGACGCCCGTGGCCGATCCCGTCCAGAGCGCGGACACCTTCCAGTTCCTCGTCCTCTCCGGCTACACGCCCGCCCGCCCGCTCACCTTCGAGGAAGCCAAGCCGAAGATCGAAAAGGCCCTCCGCGAGCAGCGCGGCCGCGAGGCCATGAACACCAAGGCCGCCGAGCTTCTCGCCAAGATCGGCGAGCTCACCAAGGCCGGCAAAAGCTTCGCCGACGCCGCCACCGAGGCCGGCGTGAAGGCCGATCCCTTCCCCGCCTTCTCCATGGCCGAGCCGAGCATGGGCGAGCCGGACGCCATGTCGCTCATGCAGTCCACGCAAGACCTGGGCGACGGCGAGACCGTGCGCAAGCCCGTGCCGCTGCCCGAGGGCGCCGCCATCGTCCATGTCGTGCGCCGCGCCGAGGCCGACACCGCGAAGTTCGAGACGATGCGCGAGGGCCTGGCCGCCAGCCTGCGCGCCCGCAAGCGCGCCCTGGCCGCCCGCGAGTGGCTCCTCTCCCAGCGCACCGCCGCCAACGTGAAGTCCCGCTACAACGAGCTGGAACTCCCGGACGAAGGCTGAGGCGAGAAGGGCCGAGAGGATGGAGGATGGAAGATGGCAGGGGGCCTTCCCCGGATAGGCGCCGTGCTTCTTGCGCGGTCCCGCTTCACCGTCCTCGCCTTGGGTGCACTCCCAACGGGTGAGTTGATCCCTGCCATCTTCCATCCTCCATCTTCTCGGCTAATCTCCCCTCCATGACCGGCGATGAGATTCTCGATGAAGGCCACGGCCACCTCGCGCTCGGAGAATTAGAGGAAGCCGCCGCCTGCTACCGACGCAGCGTCGAGGCGGAGCCTGCCTTCTTCGATGGCTGGCACGCCCTGGGCATGGCGCTCATGAAGCTCGGCCGCTATCCCGAGGCCATCGAGGCCGGCCAGCAGACCGTGAAGCTCCGGCCGAACGACCAGCTCGCGTGGTCCAGCCTTTCCCTCTTCTACGTGCGCAACGGCCAAGTCCCCGAGGCCGAGGCCGCCGGCGCCAAGGCCCGCATCCTCGGCTGGGGCGGCAAGGTGGCCAACGACGACGGCACCCTGCGCGACCTGAATCCGCAGTAGCCGACGGTTCGGTGGTAGAGGCGGCTCTGTCCGCGAAGGCGGACGTGCCGCCTCTGGAGCGTTTTCGACAGGGCTTGTCGCGTCCGCGGGCGGCCTGCCCCTCCAAGGTGGATAGCGACGTCCCGACGCCATTGCGGCGGCGCAGCCGCCTGGATTTCTCCCCGGGTGGATGCTGGACGAGCGATCGAGCGGCGGCCACCCGGGAAGAATTCCACAGGCGGCACGTCCGCGTTCGCGGCCAGAGCCGCTTCTACAACGGCCCGCCGCCCTCCTCCTCCAGCGGCAGGCACACGGTGAAGGTGGCGCCTTGCCCGAGGCCCGCGCTGGCGGCGCTCATCTCGCCGCCGTGGCCCAGCACCGTGGCGCGGGCGATGGCCAGGCCCAGGCCCAGGCCGCCGAACTCCCGCGCGATCTCCTCGCCGGCCTGCGTGAAGGGCTCGAAGATCTTCGGCAGCGCCTCCGCCGCGATGCCGATGCCCGTGTCGCGCACCTCCATCAGCAACACCTCGGGGTTTTCTACCGGATTGCACGTCTTCACCCGCACCTCGCCGTCGCGCGGGGTGAATTTCGAGGCGTTCTTCAAGAGATTCCACACCACCTGCTGCACGCGCTGCGCGTCGCCGTGGATGCGGTGGGCGCGCGCATCAAGCTCCACCACGATGCGCTGGGCCTTGTCCTCCAGCTCCGGGCGGCAAATCTCCACCGCCTCGGCGATGGCCTCGTGCACGTCCATCGGCGCACGCATCAGCTCCAGCTTGCCGCGGGAGATGCGCGTCACGTCCAGCAGGTCGTCCACGAAGCGCGCCTCCAGCTCGATGTTCCGCTGGATCATGCGCAGCCCCGCGCGCACCGGATCAGGCAAGTCCACGCGGCGGCCCAGCAACCGCGTGGTCATCAGCACCGGCGTCAGCGGCGTGCGCAACTCGTGCGAGAGCACCGCCAGGAATTGATCCTTCGCGTGACCGGCCGCCTCCGCCTCGGCGCGGGCCTGCTGCGTCTCGTAGAGCGCCGCTTCCAGCGCCTCGCGGGCGCGCTGCATTTCCGTCTGGTCGCGCAGGATCTTCACGAATCCGATGACCTCCCCTTCCGTCCGCATGCGCATGGGCAGCATCGCCCCGTTCGCCCAAAAGCGGGTGCCGTCCTTGCGCTGCATCCAGCGGTTGTCATCCGCGTGGCCTTTTTCCAGCGCCTTCTCTTGCTCGACCGCGGGGATGCCGCCCGCCCGGTCCTCGGGGGTAAACATGACGTCGGCCGGTTGCCCCATCATCTCCTCCCGGGTGTAGCCGTGGATGATTTCCGCGCCGCGGTTCCAGCTCGTCACGCGGCGCTCCAGGTCCATGGAAACGATGGCGTGCTCCAGCGAGCTCTCCACGATGAGGCGCAGGCGCTCCTTCGCGGCCGCGAGGTTTTCCTCGGCCTCGTGCCGCTCGGTGATCTCAAACATCACCCCCGTCATCCGCGTGGCGCGCCCGCCGGCCCAGCTCATGGCGCGGCCGAAGCCGCTCATCCAGCGCACCTCCCCGTTGTCCGCGCGGATGATGCGGAAGTCCGCCCGGTAGATGCCGGTCTCCTCCACCGCCTCGCGCAATTGCTCGCTCACGTAGGCCAGGTCCCCCGGGTGCACCGCGCGCAGGAAGTCCTCCGGCTCCAGCTCGCCCGGGCGCGGCTCCAGGCCGAAGAGGCGGAAATGCTGCGCGTTCCACACCACGCGCTGGCGCCTCACGTCGAGGTCCCACGCCGCCATCTCGGCCGCCTCCAGCGCCACGCGAAAGCGCTCCTCGCTCTGGCGCAGCGTCTCCTCCGTGTGCTTGCGCGGAGTGATGTCCAGCGCCGCGCCGACCATGCGCACCGCGCGGCGGGGCTCGACCTCGAAATACACCTGCCCGTTGATCGCCAGCCAATTCCACCCGCCGTCCGCGCGCTGGAAGCGCACGTCTTCATTCAAGGTGCCCGGGCCGGCGGGGTGCAGCGCGCGCGCCACGGCCATGGCGTAGCGCGGCCGATCATCCGGGTGGATCAGCGTGGCCAGGGCTTCCCGGAGCGTGACGCCGTGGCCGAGCGGCACGCCGAGCAGAGCCTCCATCCGCGCGTCCGGCTCGCCGCGGTCTTCCTCCACGTGCCAGATGAAGCTGCCCATGGCCGCGGCGCCCAGGGCCAAGCGCAGGCGCTCCTCGCTTTCGAGCAGCGCCTCCTGCGCCTCCTGCCGGCGCTTGATTTCCTCGCGCAACAGGCCGTTCAGCGCGTCCGCCCGCTGGCGCGCGGCCATGGCGTCCTCCAGCAGATTCAGCGCGGCGCGATGCGACTCGCTCCTCGGCTCCCGCGCGGCCCGGATAGCCTGGAGCGAGTGGCGCAGCGTGGTGTTTTCCCCGCGCAGCCGCTCCAGCTTTTCGGCCAGCGACTCCGGGTCCTCCCGCCGCGGCGGGGAGCCGCCGGCGGGGAGTGGGGGGGCGACATCTTTGTTTTCCACGCGGCGAGGGAACGGCCAACTCGCTGGGAATCGGTGCCGCCCCGCCCAGGGGCCGCACAAACTCGCCCTGACTACAGGCTCCGGTGGGACACGGCATCGCCCCAATCCCTCTGGCCGGTGGAGCCACCCATGGAGCGCACGCGGAAGGCGTAGAGGGCGTCCGGCTCCAGGCCGGTGACGACCATGCCGCGGGTAGAGGCGAAGATGCCGGCCGATGCCCAGTCCGCCGCGCGGCCGTGAGAGGTTCTTTGGAGCCCTCGCGGCGGCCACTGACCCCGATTTCAGGGCGCGCCCCGAACGTTTCTGCCACACGCGCCGTTTGCTCGGAATTTCGGGCGGTTTTTAGGGGGAAAATGAATTCGTCCCACCAAAACGAACTCGTCCGCTCGCAATCCCTTCGTGCCGAGAGCCAGGCAACCCGGGCGGCTTGGCAGACAGCCACGCACCGCCTCCGTCGCGCGAGAGAGGACAGCGGCCTGCCCCCCCGGCCGCCGGAGCTTCCGCAGAATGTCCCAGACGACACAGAAGGAATGGGCCGGTCGAACGCCGCCTCCCACTACCCGCCGCCAGAGGCGGCTTCCGGGGCACCAGAAGCGGCCCAGAAGGCGCGGAATTAACTCGTTCCGTCGCGGAATGAGTTTATTCCGTGCCAGAAGGAGCTTGATCCGCCACAGAATGAGTTTGATCTGTCATGGACTGGGTTTGATGCGTCGCGGATTAGGTTAATTCCGCCGCGAAACAAACTCGTTTCGCCGTGGAACGAGTTTGTTCCGCGCCGGACCGAATTCGTTCCCTGAGCGCAGCGCCCGCCCGCTCCTTTTCGTTCCGTCAAGATTGCCGTTCCATAAAAATCGTTTTCTCCGAAGAGTCTCCCCTGCTACCGCACTCCAGCCATGCCCGTCCTGGACCCCTCCGCGACCGAGGCACTTCGGCTGGAATCTCACGCGTTGGTGATGAGAGCACGGGCCGCCGTGGCGAGATGCCAGCGCGCCAGGGATGAGATCGTTCGCTCCAGAGAATCGAGGTCGCGGCTGGCCGGCGGGAGCCTTCGAGAGCTGTCTGAGGGCGCCCAAGGCACAAATGGCCATCGGGCGCATCGCGCCACTCCCGCCAGCCCGCCAGCGCAGTCGGCCTGCGCAGGCGGGGGTCTCGGCGAGCGTCTCGCTGCCGCCGCCGCCTTGCTGGAGCTGGGCGCGCCGAACGGAGCGTGGGAGGTATTGGATCAACTCGACGCCGGCCAGCAGGCAAGCCCGGAGGTCTTGGCCCTGCGCGCGAAGGTCTTCCTCGTGTTGGAGATGCCGGGCATGGCGGACTTGGTGACTTTTGCGATTCAGGCCGGCTCGCCGGGGTGGGCACACCGGCACCTTCTGGCCGCGCAGGCGCTCGCCCGCCTGGGGCTGACCGATCGCGCAAAGGAACTCGCGCAGATCGCCCGTGCGATCCAGCCGAAACTGAAGTTCGACGCGCGGGCGAGCGAGGACCTGGCGAGCTTGCTCCACGCCGATTCTCCCTGACGGCGGCAGGTCCGTCAGGGCCCGGCTGCATCTGCCGACTTATCTGGTTGCACCCACTTAGAGCGTTTTCGATCAAACTTGTCGCATCCGCCCAAGGTCTGACCGCCCCGCAAGGTCAGCCGAAGGCTTTGGAGGGCGGTGGCAAGCGTCAGCGCGACACCGCTTTCTCTGCGAGGCCGCGGCTTCTCATGCAAAGCGGTGTCGCGCTGACGCTTGCCACCGCCCTCCAAGACGCCGGCGCCTCTCCGCAAGTCATCGCCCGCGGGTGCGACAACCCGGATCGAAAACGCTCTAGCGCCCGCCTTCGTCCTTGGGCTCGATCTCGAGCGCGTAGGGCGGCTCCTCGCCGAGGCGGTGAGCGAGCCGGTTGATTTCTTCCTTCAGCTCGAGCATGCGCGCTTCGCGGGTCACGGCCAAGTCGTTGAAGCGGGCGGCTTCCGTGATCTGCGCGCGCATGTGCTCGGCGGCTTCCTTGCGCTCGGTGATGTCCACGAAGGTGAGCACCACGCCGGCGATGACGTCTTCCTGCGTGCGGTAGGGCTGCAGGCGAGCCAGATACCAGTGCCCGCCCTCGCGCACCTCGCGCTCCACGGGGATGAGGGTGCGGAGGACTTTCTCGGCGTCGTCGATCAACTCGGGATAGTCCAGCTGGTGGCGCAGGTCGGCCAGGGGGCGGCCGAGATCGCCGGGGATGAGGTGGAAGAGCCCCACCGCGGTGGGCGTGTAGCGCGTGATGGTGAGGGCACGGTCCAGGAAGACAAGGGCGATGGCGGTGGAGGCCATCAGGTTTTGGAGGTCGGAATTGGCGCCGGCCAGTTCCTCGACCTTGCCCTTCATCTCGTGGTTCACGGTGGTGAGCTCCTCGTTGATGCTTTCGAGTTCCTCGCGGGAGGTCTCCAGCTCCTCGGTGGCGGAGCGCAGTTCCTCGTTCATGGCCTGGAGCTCCTCGTTGGAGGCTTTGAGTTCCTCGGTGGAGGCCTCGTATTGCTCCACGGTGTCGCGCAGCTGGGCCCGGGATTGCTCCAGCTCGCGCTCGAGCTGGTGGACAATGGGCACGGCGCTGCCTTCGAGGGGCGCGGCCAGCCTGCCCGCGGCGGGGGTGGTGGTCTCGAAGGTGACGAGGAGATAGCCGGGCGCGATGTCTTGGGCGGGGGAAACGCGGAGGTTCACCCCGCGCGGTTCGCCGTCGAGGAAGACGGGGAGCTGGAAGGCTTCGGCGGGCGCGCCGGTCTCGGCGGAGCGGTAGAGGGCGGAGCGCAGCTCGATGCGCAGGTCGGGGTGGATGAGGCGCAGCAGATTGGCCTGGATTTCGCCGCCGCTGAACTGGAGGAAGCGGCCGGCCGCGGCGGTGAAGTGGATGATGCGGTGCTCGGCGTTGACGATGAGGGAGGGCGGGGCCAGGCGCTCGACGAGGCGGTAGTGCAACTCGGCCGGGGCGCTGCGGTCCGAGCCATTCCCGAGCGGGGGCGCGAAGGGCACGGCGGCCTCCTGCCCGAAGCGCTGCCCCTGGGCCAGGGACGCGTAGTGGGCGGTGCGCTCTTGCGCCTCCGCGGCGCGCGAGAGGCTGCTGGACCCGGCGGGCAGCGGCAGCGCGGGGCGAACGGCAGTGAGTTGGCCGTAGAAGAGGCGGTTCTTCTTGTCGAGGGTGCGGAAGAGGGCGTGGCCGTCCTCGATGGACTCGGAGGAGCCGAGGAAGAGGAAGGCGAGCGGGCGGAGGGCGAAGTGGAAGATTTCGAGGGCGCGCTGCTGGGCCTCGCGGTTGAGGTAGATGAGAAGATTCCGGCAGGAGATGAGGTCCATGCGCGAGAACGGGGCGTCCTTGAGAAGATCGTGCGTGGCGAAGAGGATCATCTCGCGCAGCTCGCGGCGGACGCGGTAGCCGTGGGATTCCTTGACGAAGAAGTGGCGCAGGCGCGTGTCGCTCACGTCGGCCGCGATGGTATCGGGGTAGAAGCCGGCGCGGGCGGTCTGCACGGCGTCCGCGTCCAGGTCGCAGGCGAAGACCTGGAGGGTGGGAGGCGCGTCGAGCGTGCGCGCGTGCTCGAGCAGGAGCATGGCGATGGAGTAGGCCTCCTCGCCGGTGGCGCAGGCGGGCACCCAGACGCGCAGGGTATCGCTCTGGCCCTTGTTGCGGAAGAGCTCCGGGATGTGCCCCTCGAGGGCGACGAAGGCCTCGCGGTCGCGGAAGAAATTCGTGACGGAGATGAGCAGGTCCTGGAGGAGGGCGCCGGCCTCGCCGGGATTGCCGCGCAGGAACTCAAGGTAGGCGGGGAGGTCGTCCACGCCATTGACCTGCATGCGGCGGCCGATGCGGCGCACGATGGTGGCGCGCTTGTAGTAGGAGAAGTCGCGCCCGGTGCGCATCCGCAGGAAGGCGAGGACTTCGCGCAGGGAAGCCTCGTGCTCGTTGGGAGTGGCGCGGGGGACTTGCGCGGGCGGAGGGCCTTCCTCCGGGGGCAGGCGGATGATTTTTTCCTGCTCGAAGTAGCGCCGGAGACGCTCGGGAAGGCGCCGCACCGGGAGCACCCAGTCCACCATGCCGGTATCGATGGCGGACCGGGGCATGCTGGGGTGCTCGGCCTCGTCGGGATCCTGGGCGACGGTGAGGCCGCCGCGCTCCTTGATACGCTTGATGCCGATGGCACCGTCGCCGTCGGCGCCGCTCAGGATGACGGCGGCGGCGTGGGGACCGTGCGTATCGGCCAGGGAGCGCAGGAAGAAATCCACGGCCACGCGCTTGCCGCGCTCCTGGCCGATATCCGAAAGGCGGAGGTGGCCGTCCACGGTGGCGAGGTGGTGGCCAGGAGGGATGACGTAAACGTGATTGGCCTCGACCTTCTGGCCATCCCCGGCCGGCTCCACGGGCATGGCGGTGATGCGGCCGAGCAACTCCGGCAGAGAGGAATGGTGCGTGGGCGAGAGGTGCAGGATGACCACGAAGACCATCCCGGAGTCCTCGGGCATTTCCTGGAAGAAGGTTTGGAGGGCGGCGATGGAGCCGGCCGAGCCGCCCAGGGCGACCAGGGGGGTCAACTGGTAGCCGCGGGTAGGGATGATGTTGTCGAGCGCATCGACGTATTCCATCTCGTCCGGCGAGACGGCCGGCAGGCCATCGAAAGGCGTGGCGGCGGCCGGGGCAGCCGGAGGAAGGACATTAGGCTCGGGCATAGGGTGCTTGTAGGGCTGCGCACCCAGCAAGACCAGCAGAATCGCGCCCGCGGCGACCGGCGGGCGAAGTGGCGCGGCCCGAAAGGGGCCTAGGGGATTCCCCGCCGCCCGCTTCACTTGCCGCCTCGCGCCCTTTCCTTGCCCTCCGCGCCCTCGAATCGCACGTAGCGCCCGGTGATCCGGTCCAGCTCGGCGGCGGCGATGGATTGCTCGAAGCGAACCAAGAGCAGGCCCTGCCCGGCGTCGATGAGGCTGCTTTCGGCGTAGATGGACTCCAGTTCCGTGGCCTTGCCGACCCCGAGCAGCTCGCGCGTGGTGGCCGCGGCGCGCCCGGCGGCCTCCTGCGCGGCGGCGAGGCTGGCTTGGCGCCCGGCCAGGGCGGCGACGTTGGCGCGCAGGCGGGCGAGGTCTCGCGGGATATCGGCCTCGGCGCGGGCCAGGGCCACGCGCACGCCGCCGGCGGCCGCGCGGTAAATCTCGGCCGCCCCATAGGCCGAGCCGCCGTCGAAGGCGGCCCAGGAGAAGAACACGCCGTAGCGGTATTCGTTCGTGAGGTTGGCGTCCACGGCGCGCAGGGCGTTGGGGTTCGTCGAGCCGCGGTTGGCGTCGCCGGGCACCCCCTGGAGGCCGAGGCGCAGCTCGACGTAGGGGAAATACGCGGCGAACGCGATGCGGCGGTCTTCCTCGAAGGCGGCGATATTGGCGCGCAGGCCGGCGAGGTCAGGCCGCCGCGCGATGGCCTCGCGCGCGGTCTCGGCCAGCGGGAAGACGACGCTCGCGCCGAGCGCGCCGACCGGCTCGGGCGTGGGCGCCCCCGGCGGCCGGCCGAGGAGCGCGCGGAGATTGGCTGCCGCCACGGCGGCGGCGGCGTCGCATTGGAAGATGACAGGATCGAGGCTCCGGCGCTGGATCTCGGCCTGGGTGCGGGCGCGTTCCGGGGCGAGGCCGGCGCGGAAAAGTTCTGCCTGGATGGAAAGGATCCGGTCGAGCTGCCCGGCGTAGCCGCGCAGGAGGGCAGCGCGCTCGCGGTTGAGCCTCGTCACGTGGAACTGCAGGCGGGCCTCGTGGAGCTTCTGCGCCGCGGTCTGCGCGAGGCGGTGGCGCGACACGGCGACCTCCAGGTCGCCGCGCCGCAGGCTGGGCAGCAGGATGAAGTCCACCCCCGCCTGCGCCAGCTCGGCGCGGGCGAGGGCGTAGGAGACCGGCTTGGAGTCCACGCCGCGATTGCCCTCGGCTTGGTAGCCGGCCAGGGCCTCGGAGCGCAGGCGGGGCAGGAGCCGGGCGCGATACACGACGCGCGTGCCGGCGGCGCGGTCGAGGTCCGCGCGGGCGCCGGCGACCTCGGGATTGTGCTCCCAAGTCTCGCGGAGGACGGCGTCCAAGCTGATGGGCTCGGCCCGCGCGGTCGCCGCGAGGGCGAGCAAGAGGCTGGCGAGGAGGGCGCGCATGGCGGCGGTCACTTTGCCTCGCGCACCACCACGGCGAGCGGGCTTTCGAGCGTGTCCGGGGTGCCCACCGCGCGCAGGAGCCGGGCGGCGGCGGCGGCGCGCAGGCTGCGTCCGCCCAGCTCGATGACGCGGGTGCGGGTGAGATCCACCTGCGCCTGGAGGATGTCGAGCTGCGTGGCGAGGCCGGCGCCGAAGTTGTCGAGCGAGAGGCGCAGGGCCTCGCGGCTGAGACCGATGGTGCGGCCCTGCGAGGCCACGGTGGCGTCGGCTTGGCGGAGGAGTTCCAGCGCCGTGCGCACCTCGGTTTCCACCGCCAGCTCGGCGGCGCGCAGGGCCTGGCGCGCGGCGGATGCACGAGCGGTGGTGGCGCGCACGCGGCCGGGGGTCGCGAGGCCGTCGAAGAGCGTCCAGTCGAAGCGCACGCCGGCCACGAAGCCGCCGAACGAGTCCACTTTCGTGCCCGGGTCATTTTGCGAGAAGCGCTGGTAGCCGGCGTAGCCCGAAAGCTGCGGCCGGTTGCCGGCCTTGTCGGCGATGACCAAGCGCTCCTGGACCTCGATCTCCAACTGGCGCGCCTGGATTTCCGGCCGGTTGGCGCGGGCGCGGCGCAGGCAGTCCTCCAGGCCGGTGGAGGCAACCGCGCCGTCGAGCCCGCCGCGCACGCGGAAATCCGGCGCGGCGCGGCCGGCGGCGAGCGGCTCGCCCATGGCCTGCGCAAGCGCGAGGCGCGCCGTCACGAGCTCGTTTTCCGCCTGGAAGAAGGATGGCCGCTCGGAGGCCAGCGCCACCTGGGCGCGCGAGACGTTCAAGGACGACACCGTGCCCGCGCGCAGGCGCTCGTCTTGGTCGCGCACCTGTGCCTCCAGCAGGCGCAGCGACTCGGAGCGCACGCCCAAGGACTCTTGCGCGGCGAGCACTTGGTAAAAGGAAAGCCGCACGGCCAGCGCGGCGGCATCCCGCGCGGCGCGCCACTGCTGACGGGCGATCTCCACGCCGAGCTTGGCCGCGGCGATGCGGGCGCGCACCGCTCCGGACGAATAGAAGTTCTGCGAGGCGAGGAGGTTGAGGTTGTAATCGTCAAGCCGGTTCTGGTTGAGCCCGCCGGTCGTGGCGAGGTCTCGCTCGCGGCGCTGGTAGTAGCCGTCCGCGCGCACCGAGGGCAGGGCCGCGCCGCGCGCCGTCGTGACCTGCGCGCGGGCCTGCTCCCACTGCTTGGCGGCGATGAGCACGTCGGGGTTCTGCCGCCGGGCAATGGAAAGGCAGTCGTCCAGCGTGAGCACGCGCTCGGCCCGCGCGCCAGCCGCCGCGAGGACGATGGCGGCGAGGCACGGCAGGAGAGGAAGGCGTGGCATCGGCGGTCGGCGGAAAGGCGCGCAAGGAAGCCGCGGCGCGGCCCGCTGGCGAGGGGAAAATGCCGGCGCCTTGGTCCGGGCCGGCGCGCGGCTCCTGGCAGCTTCCGGTTTGAAGCTTCCTTCCCGCGGTGCTACCAGACGCCCCTCCTTTTCCATGCTGAAGTCCATTTCCCGGTTGTTCGCCTCCAAGCAGCGGAGCGTCGTCGCGCGCGCGCGCGCCGATGCCGCCACCAAGCTGCGGCTGCGCTTCGACCCCTATTACCATGTCGTGGACTCGCAGCAGGCCGGCATGGTCATGACGGCCGAGGGCCGCGAAGTGGTGATGATGTGCTCGAACGAATACCTCGGCCTCTCGCACCATGCGGCGGTGCGACGCGCGGCCCAGGCCGCCATCGACGAGTGGGGCACCTCGCCCTGCGGCTCGCGCCTGGCCAACGGCTCGCGCGCCTACCACGTCGAGCTGGAGGAAGACCTGGCGGAATTCCTCGGCAAGGAGGCCTGCCACGTCTCCACCGCGGGCTACCTCGCGCAGATGTCGGCGCTCTCGTCCTTCAACCGCCGCAAGGACGCCATCATCGCCGACAAGTCCATCCACGCCTCGCTGTGGGACGGCGCGCGCCTGTCCGGGGCCGACATCGAGCGCTTCGCGCACGAGGACATGGCCTCGCTGCGCGCCGTGCTCGCGAAGCTCCCCGCCGACCAGCCCAAGACCGTGGTGGTGGACGGCGTGTATTCGATGGAAGGCCACGTCGCCTCGCTGCCGGAGATCTGCGACCTGTGCGACGAGCACGGCGCCGCGCTCGTGGTGGACGACTGCCACGGCTTCGGCGTGCTCGGCCGCGAGGGGCGCGGCACCGCCGACCACCATGGCTGCACGGCGCGCGTGGACCTCCTGACCGGCTCGTTTTCCAAGTCGCTCGCCTCCACCGGCGGCTACCTCGCGGGCGACAAGGCGACGATCGAATACCTGCGAACCTCCTCGCAGCAGATCATCTTCTCGGCCGCCATCTCACCGAGCTGCGCCGCCGCGGCGCGCGCGGCGCTGCGCGTGCTGCGCGCCGAGCCGGAGCACCTGGGCCGGCTGTGGGAGAACACGCGCTATTTCCACGGCCTGCTGACCGGCATCGGCGTGGACACCTGGGGCTCGCCCACGCCGGCGGTGCCCATCGTGATCGGGGAAAAGGAACGCTGCTACTTCATCTGGAAGAGCCTGATGGACCAGGGATTCTTCACCGTGATGTCCATCGCGCCCGGCGTGCCCGAGGGCAAGGACATGCTGCGCTGCGCGGTGAGCGCGCTGCACACCCGCGAGCAGCTCGACCGCTTCGGCGACGCCCTCGTGGTGGCGATGAAGAAGGCCCATTACACGCCGCCGGGCGCGCGCTGAGCCGGCGTGCCCGGCCCGGCCGCCGAATTATTTTGCGCAGGGCCGCAGTTCGCGTTGACGGGCTGGCTCTTTGGGCCGCATTCTTCGGCGCTGCCGTCCCCCCGCGCTGGCGCGTCCTTCCTCGAGGGACGCCACCCCCTCTGGTTC
>CALMOL010000083.1 GCA_937871685.1 uncultured Verrucomicrobiota bacterium | reverse complement strand
CCCTCGAGGGCGAGCCAGTAGAAATTGTGCGGCCCGAGCGTGAAGGTGGTTGGCGAGCCGGCGGCGCGCACGCGCGGGAACTCGCCGCCGCCGAAGAGCTCGCGCACCCGCGCGCCGGCGAACGCGGAAAGATCCAGGTCCACCGCCTGCGTGAAGCGCGAAAGGTTCGCCACCACGAGCACCGTCTCGTTCTCCCAGCGGCGCAGGTAGGCGAGCACCTTATGATTTTCCGGCTGGAGAAACTCAATGCCGCCGCGAGTGAAGGCGCGCTGCTTGCGCGCCACGCCGATCATCCGGCGCATCCACCAAAAGAGCGACGACAGGTTCCGTTGCTGCGTCTCGACGTTGACCGACTCGTAGGAGTATTCCGGGTCCGTGATGACCGGCAGGTAGAGCTGCTGCGGGTTGGCGCGGGAGAAGCCGGCGTTGCGGTCCGGACTCCACTGCATGGGCGTGCGCACGCCGTTGCGGTCGCCGAGAAAGAAATTGTCGCCCATGCCGATCTCGTCTCCGTAGTAGAGGATCGGCGTGCCGGGCAGGGAGAAGAGCAGCGAGTTGATCAGCTCGATCTTGCGCCGGTTGTTGCCCAGCAGCGGCGCCAAGCGGCGGCGGATGCCCAGGTTGATGCGCGCGCGAGAGTCGGCGGCATACACGCGATACATGTAGTCGCGCTCCTCGTCGGTGACCATTTCGAGGGTCAGCTCGTCGTGGTTGCGCAGGAACACGGCCCACTGGCAGCCGGCGGGGATGGCGGGCGTTTGGTCGAGGATGTCGATGACCGGGAAGCGGTCCTCCATCTGCAGCGCCATGAACATCCGCGGCATCAGCGGGAAGTGGAACTCCATGTGGCACTCGTCGCCGTCGCCGAAGTATTTCGCGGCGTCCTCGGGCCACTGGTTGGCCTCGGCGAGGAGCATGCGGCCGGGGAATTTCCGGTCGAGGTGCGCGCGGACCTTGCGGAGGAAAGCGTGCGTCTCTGGGAGGTTCTCGCAGTTGGTGCCCTCGCGCTCGTAGAGGTAGGGCACGGCATCGAGGCGCATGCCGTCCACGCCCATCTCGAACCAGAAGTCGAGCGCGCGCAGCAGCGCCTCGTGAACGCGTGGATTGTCGAAGTTAAGGTCCGGCTGGTGCGAGAAGAAGCGGTGCCAAAAATACTGCTTCGCCACGGGATCCCACGTCCAGTTCGAGGGCTCGAAATCCTTGAAGATGATGCGCGCGTCCTTGTAGCGGCGCGGGTCGTCGCTCCACACGTAGAAGTCGCGCTCGGGCGAGCCGACCGGCGCGCGCCGCGCCGCCTGGAACCAAGGGTGCTGGTCGGACGTGTGGTTCAGCACCAGCTCGGTGATCACGCGCAGGCCGCGCCGGTGCGCCTCGTCGAGCACGGCCTTGAAATCCTCCAGCGTGCCGTAGGACGGGTTGACCGAAAGATAATCCGCGATGTCGTAGCCGTCGTCGCGCAGGGGCGAGGGATAGAAGGGCAGCAGCCACAGCGCGGTGACGCCCAGTTCCTCGAAGTAGGGCATCTTCTCGAGCAGCCCGCGGAAGTCGCCGATGCCGTCGCCGTCGGCGTCGTGGAAGGTCTTGACGTGGAGCTCGTAGATGACGGCATCCTGATACCAATGGGAGGATGCGGCGGCGTCGGTGGGACTGGGCATATGCCGCCCTGATTCGCGTGTCAGGGAACGCGCGCGCTTGCCGCCGGAAAGGCAGCCGGGCGCGATGTTCTGGCTCACTCCCGCCGTGTGTGACCCGAACCAGGAATTCCGAGCTTCCGACCGATGGAAACCGCCTCCTCCTCCCAACCCTCCGCTTCCGACACCACCGTGACGCCGGACCGCCCCGCGGCTCCCCGCCGCCCGGCTGACGCCACCCAAATGCCCCGCCAGGGCGCGCACCTCGGCCCGGGCGGCGTGCACTATTGCGTGTGGGCGCCCTCGGCCGAGCAGGTGGGCGTGGCGATCAAGCTCCCCGGCCCGAGCGAGGAGCGGGTCGTGCGCGAGGTGGCGCTGCACCGCCAGGGCGATGGTTTTTTCGCCGGCCACGACGCGCCGGGCCGCGCGGGCGATCTCTACTGGCTGCGCCTTGACCAGGGCGAGTGCCTGCCGGACCCGGTCTCGCGCTACCAGCCCGAGGGCGTGGACGGGCCTTCCATGGTGGTGGACCCACGCGCCTTTGGCTGGACCGACCGCGCGTGGCGGCGGCCTGACCTGCGCGACCTCGTGATCTACGAGCTGCACCTCGGCACCTTCACGCCGGAGGGCACCTTCCGCGGCGCAATCGCCAAGCTGGCCCACATCCGCGCGCTCGGCGCGACGGCCATCGAGATCATGCCCATCGCGGAGTTCCCCGGCGACCGCAACTGGGGCTACGACGGCGCGATGCTCTACGCGCCCGAGCACATCTACGGCCCGCCGGACGATTTGCGCGCGCTGGTGGACGCGGCGCACGCCGCCGGCCTCGCGGTGATCCTGGACGTGGTTTACAACCACTTCGGCCCGCGCGGGAATCGCCTGCACCAGTTCGCCCCCCATTTCTTCGACGCCCAGCGCCTCACGCCCTGGGGCGACTCCGTCCACTTCGACGGGCCGAGCGCCCCGCAAGTGCGGGCGTTCTTCCGCCAAAACCTGGCCTACTGGATGGAGGAATTCCACGTGGACGGCTTCCGCCTGGACGCCACGCACGCCATCTACGACGACAGCCACCCGCACATCCTGCGCGAGCTGCGCGACGAGGCGCACGCGCGCGGCGGCTTCGTGATCGCCGAGGACGAGCGGCGCGAGGAGATGCTTCTTTCCGCCGAGGGCTTCCACCTCGACGGCGCTTGGGCCGATGACTTCCACCACGCGGTGGAAGTGGCGCTGATCGGGGAGCGCTCGATCTTCCACCACCTCTTCGGGGGCCGCGCCGAAGAGCTGGCCGAGGCGCTGCGGCGCGGCTGGATCGGCCACGCCCCCACGTCGAAGGGCGCGCGGCTGCGACCGCGGCAATTCGTCACTTGCGTCTCCAACCACGACCAGGTCGGCAACCGCCCGTGGGGCGAGCGCCTGAACCACCTCGCCGACCCCGCCGCCTACCGCGCGGCGTGCGCGCTGCTCTGCCTCGCGCCGCAGACGCCCATGCTCTTCATGGGCCAGGAATGGGGCGCGAGCACGCCGTTCACGTATTTCACGAACCACGAGGAGGAACTGGGACGCGAGGTGGACTCGGGCCGGCGCAAGGACCTGGAACAATTCCCGCCGCACGCGCGCGAGATCGCCGCGCGCGGCCTGCCCGAGCCGCAGGCCGCGGCGACGTGGGAGATGTCGCGCCTACGCTGGGAGGAGATCGCCGAGGAACCGCACGCCGCGCTCCTGCGCCTGCACCGCGAGGCCTTGCGCTGGCGAGCCGAGACGCCGTTCGGACGCGTGGGGAGCTTCCGCGAGTTCACCGCCGAGGCGCTGCCCGGCGAAGTCGTGGCGCTGCGGGCGGCCTCGCCTGGACGCGGCGACTGGCTCGTGCTCTGCCGCCTGCGCGCGGACGCGCCGCCGGGCACCCTGCGCCTTGCCGCTCACGCGCTGACGGCCCCGCCCGCCGGCCGGCGCTGGCGGATGGCCTGGTCCTCGGAAGCTGCGGCCTTCGGCGGCCGCCGCGCCGGCCCCGAGGAGATCGACGCGCTTTCCGTCCGCTTCGAAGGTCCCGACCTGGTGCTGCTGCGCGCGGAGTGAGCCGAGGTGCCATCGAGCCACCTGATCGGCGGTCCGACGACCGCCCGGCGCTTGCCATTTCGCCGCATCCGTTAGAGCATTTTCGACCCAAGGGGTCGCATCCGCCCAAGGTCTGGCTGCCCCGCAAGGTCGGCCGAAGGCTTTGGAGGGCGAGAGCTCTGCTTCCGCCGTCCTGACGCCTTGCCTTGCTTCGCCGTCGTCGCGCTGGAAAGCGCCGCCGCGCCTGGCCCAGCCCGGCTTGGCAAGTTCCCCGGAGGGGCGCCGGAATGGTCAAATCAAGCAGCTGTTCGGCGCAGTGGCCTGCTGCCCTTCAGGCTGGTCCACGAAAAGAGGCCGGCGGGTGGCTCCGCCGGCCTCTGGAGACTCGCTAAGAGCCTTGGATTATTTGAAATTCCACTCCTGGTCCACCGACTGTCCGTCCTTCTGAACCATCAGCTTGCCGTCCAGCGAGACGCGCTGGTTCGCCACGAGCTTGATCTTCTTGCCTTCCTTGTTTGTCACGACGCCGTCACCCGTGACCGTGTAGCCGTTGCGCAGCGTCATGGGCGACTTCATGTCGGACCACTTGTTGTCGCCATACATCATCATCTTGCCGTCGCGCATCTCGACGTAGTCGGCGCTGGTGGACTGGTTGCCGCTTCCCGTCGTCTGCGCGGAAACGTTGCCGGTCAGGCAAAGCAGCGCGAGCGAGGAAGCAGCGAGGATACGATTGAGGAATTTCATGAGAGGAATGAAGTAGGAGTGAGGGTAACGGGCCGAACGCTCGCGGGGGCGAGACGCTTGCGGCACCGTGCGCAAGGAGATCGGAGGGCTGCCTTCGGGGGGATGCCTGACTGACACATCGGGGAACAGGATTCCCATCGTCTTCGGAGCAATTCTGATGGGCACCATGATGGGCACCAGGCGGCGGGTGCCTTGTTGCCGCCGAGCCGACAACTTCGTCGGTGGGCCACCCGACCCGCCTGCCCGCACGAAAAAGAGGCCGGCGGATCGCTCCGCCGGCCTCTGGCATCTCCCGAAGAGACTTCAATTATCTAAGGTTCCACTCTTGGTCCACGGACTGGCCGTCCTTGAAGATCATCAGCTTGCCGTCCAGCGAGACGCGCTGGCCAGGCATGAGCTTGATCTTCTTGCCGTCCTTGTTCATCACGACGCCGTCGCCCGTGACCGTGTAGCCGTTGCGCAGCGTCATGGGCGACTCCATGTCGGACCACTTGTTGTCGCCATACATCATCATCTTGCCGTCGCGCATCTCGACGTAGTCGGCGCTGGTGGACTGGTTGCCGGAGCCGGTGGTCTGCGCGGCGAGGCCGCCGGTCAGGCAGAGCAGCGCGAGCGAGGAAGCGGCGAGGATACGATTGAGAAATTTCATGTGAGGAATCGTTACGAAGTGAGGGTTGCCGGGCCTGGCGCTCGGGGATCGAGGCGCTTGCAGGGCCGCATGCGAGGAGATCGCCGGCCCCTTCCGGCGGAGACGCCTGTCGGTCGCATCAGGGGCTGATCGTTCCATCCGCGGCGCTTGAACGCACCGGGGCCAAATGCGCCGGGCCCCCGCCGGCCATGGCCAGACGATGGATGAGCGCGCGAATCCACGCGCCCGCCGGCAGCGCCAAGATCAAGCAAAGAGCGCCGGCAGCGCCAAACGCCGCGGGGAGCGCCGTGCAGCAGATCTCCTCGTCGCCGGGATGGATGAATGGATATCTCACTGCCGAAGCCTGTCGAGATGGCGACGGCAGCGCTGCCCGTTCGCAAGATTCACCGCGCCGCCGCCTCGACGAGGAGCGATGCCAAGGCATGAGCATCTTCCAGGCGGACCTCTTCGAGACGGCGGCGCCGCCTCCGCCCGCCGTGGACCACGTCGCGGCCGAGCGTGATCGCCAGCGCGGGCGGCTTCGCGAGATTCACCGCCGCCTTTGCCACGAATACGGCTGCCCCGTGGCGCACTGGGCGGAGCACGATCCGCTCTCCGCCCTCGTCTCCGCGCTGCTCTCCCACCGCACGCGCAACAAGGAGAGCGGCGCCGCCTTCGACGAGTTGCGCCGCCGCTTCCCGACGTGGGAAGGAGTGCGCGACGCGCCCGTGGCCGACGTGCAGGCCGCCATCGTCGCGTGCAACTGGCCGGAGCAAAAGGCCCCGCGCCTCCAGGACGTGATGCGCCGCATCACCGCGCGCCGCGACGGCGTGCTCTCGCTCGATTTCCTCGGCGGGATGGACGCCCGCGCCGCGCGCGATTGGCTGGAGCAAATGCCCGGCGTCGGCCCGAAGTCGAGCGCCGCCGTGCTCTCGTTCTCGAACCTGCGGATGCGCGCCCTGCCCGTGGACTCGCACCACCACCGCGTGGCGCAGCGCCTCGGCCTGATCCCCGAGTCGCTCGACGTCGGCCCCGCCCATGCCGTGCTCGAGGCGATGCTGCCGGACGAATGGGACGCGCAGGAAGTCTATGACGACCACGAGATCTTGATGTTCCACGGCCAGCGCTGCTGCTTCCACCGCGCGCCCGAGTGCCCCCGTTGCGTGCTGCTGGACCTCTGCCCCGTGGGCCAGGAGCGGACGGCGCCGCGCCGCGGCTGATCCCGCCGGGCTTGCGGCCGGCGGCCGGCCGGTGCGGAGCTCCCGCGCCTGACCCGGCCGCC
>CALMOL010000082.1:23929-34911 GCA_937871685.1 uncultured Verrucomicrobiota bacterium | reverse complement strand
GCCCGAGGTGGAGAGCAGCAGCGTGAACGGATCGCCCGCGGCGCGCGGCGCGCGCGCCGGCCCGCCCGCCCAGAACGCCGGGTGAAGCAGGAAACCGCCCGCGATGATTCGTTCCGCCGGCATGCCAAGGCGGCGCGCGGCGCGGAAGGTCTCGTCCACCGCCCCGATGAAAAGGTCGGCCGCTGGATTGACCCAATGGCGCGAGAACCCGGAGCCGCCAAAGAGTTCGCCGCAATACGTCACGCACCGCACGCCGGGCCGCCACCGGCGGGCGAGCTCGAAGAAGCCATGGTTGAGATGCGCGTGGACCGAGAGGACCACGTCCGGCTGGAGCTTGTCGAGCAGTTGGTCGAACCGCTCGCGCCCGGCGATCTTCCACGGCGCGCCGGTGGGGGCCGTCCATTCGAGCAGGCGGAAATAGACTTGGTGCAGCCAAGGCGCGCGGCGCTGGATCGCGTTGTAGGCCCACACGCCGAGGCCGAGCCACGGATGCGTGCGCTCGAGCGCCTGATGGACGGTGATCTCCAGCCCGAGGTCCGGCCGGCGCTCCGCCCACTGCTTGAAGGAGCGCGCGCGCATGTTGTGGCCGCCGCCGGTGGAGGACGTGAGGACGAGGACACGCATGAAAAGGGAAGGGGGATGCCGTCACGCCGCGGGCGCGACCTCCGCTGCGGGGGATGGGCGCCGCGCCGCGATCCGGCGCCAAAGCGCGCCCCAAAGCGGCAACGCCGCAAGCGCCGCCCGCCATTCCAAGCGCGCCGGGGCGAAAGGCGAGGCGAGGAAGAAGAGCGCGAGCAGGAAGACGGAATGCGGGAAATGGATCGTGAGAATTAACGAATTGGCGAGATGAAAGAGCATCAGGCACGCGCCCCACGGTCGGTGCAACGCCGGTCGGAACGCCACCCACAGCGAGGCCGCCTGCAGATAGATCGCCCCCGGCAGCAAAGGACCGCTCGCCCACGGATGCAGGATCAGCCACGCGCCCGGGCCGCTCTCGGAGTGCGTTTGGAGCAGGCGCGCCGCGATCACGCGCGCGAAGCCATCGAGGTGAAAAGGATGCGCGCGCCCCGAGAATAGCTCCCACAGGCCGCCGCTGATCTTCCCGAAGCCCGACATCGTGTAGGTGAGAAGGATCATCGCCTGCGCCGCCGCGAAGGTTTGCAGCGTGCCGAGCCGCGCCCCGCGCGGGGCGTCGTCGCGCGCCCAGCCGCGCGGCAGGAACGCCAGCACGAGCGCCACGAGCACCGGCAGGTGCAGCGAGTGGCCGATCTTGCCCTCCGAGTTGCGCAGCGCCACCCACTCGAGCAAGCCGAGGAGCGCCGCGATCCGCGCCGCGCGGGAGCCGGCAAAGAGCGCGCCCGCGAGGCTCGTCGCCACGAAGAGGCCGAGCAGCGCCAGGATCGCCGCGCCCTGCGCGCCGGCCGGGAAAAGATCGAGCCACGCCACCGGCCACAGGAACGCCCAGCGCCGCGGCTGCGCCAAGCCGGCCGACGACGGCAATTCTACCACCGCGAGGTAGAGCACGAACGCGTAGAACGCCCGCACCAAGACCTGCGCGCGCAGGAAGCGCCGATCCAGCGCGCCCGGACCAGCCGGGACCGCCGGGTCGCCGGCCAGCCATCGGGCCAAGCGACGCAAGGAAAAGGAAGACGCGGCGGGCATCACGGCGCGGGATCGGAACCGGGCCGGGGCACGCCCTCCGCGCGAGCGCGCAGGTCCGCCGCCACCACGCGCTCCGCGGCGCGGCCCGCGCGGAACCGCTCGATCGGGTCGAAGGTCTGCTCCACGACCTCAAAGCGCAGGAGATCGAAGCGCACCATGCGCGCGCACAGCGCCTGCCATGTGGCGGCCTGCCGCGCCTCATCACCGTCCCGGACGCTTTGCGCGTAGCGCTGCACCGCCTCGAAGGTGGTGGCCGAGCGGGGCGAGCCGGCGAGGTTTTCCACCGCGGCGAGGGCGCGGGGCGGGTCGAACGTCCGCCCATCGAACTGGCGCACGCGCAGCTCGTAGGTGGTGACGCGGTCCGGCACGAGCGAGAAGAGGAACCACGACGCGAAGGGAAACACCTCGCCGCCCGAGCCGCGCACGCCCGAGACCAAGCCGAGCGCCAGCGTGCCCGCGAGCACGAGCGCGAGGGCGGCCTGGAGACGGCGGAGGCGGAGCATGGAAAAGACCGAAAGCCCCAAGCTTCAAGCTTCAAGGAAGGGCGGAAAGGGCGAAGGGGAAAAAAGAGCGGGAAAAGATGAGCCGAGGTCGGCGCGGATGCACCCGGCTTGTCGGCGGCGGGCTTGAGCCTTTCTGCCTTCCTTGCTTCGCCCTTCCTTGAAGCTTGAATCCTGAAGCTTAGAACTTCTCTCGTGGCCCGCTTCCTCTACGCCGTGATGGGCAACACCCACGGGCACATCATGCGCTCGCTGGCCATCGCGGAGCGCCTGGCGGCCCGGGGGCACGAGTTTCACTTCGTCGGCGGCGGGCGCGTGCCGGAGGACTTGGCCGGGCGCTTCCCGTGCCTGGAGGTGCCGGTGCTGCGGACGGCGGCGCATCACCGCGGGCGTGTCTCGGTGCGGAAGGCGGCCGGGCAGATCGGCGCGCGCGTGCTGGAGGTGCCGAGGGTGGCGGCGCAAATCCGCGCGCTCATCGGGGCATGGCGGCCGGATCTCGCGCTGTGCGACCGCGAGTTCTTCACGCCCTTCGCGTGCGAGCGCGCTGGTTTGCCGTGCGTGGGCGTGGACCATTCCAAGCTCCTCGTGGCGTGCGACTACGCCACGCCCGCCGGCCAGCGGTGGGCGTGGCGCCTCGCGTATTGGAGCGACCGCGCGCTCTTCGACCGCACCAAGCACAACCTGATCGTCTCCTGCTACCATCCGCCGCTGAAGCCCGAGCGCGCGCGCCGCGGCTACACCGACGAATTGCTCCCGCCGGTGCTGCGGCCGGCCGTCACCGAGATCACGCCGAGCGAGGGCGAGAAGATCTTCTGCTACCAGACGAGCGCCACCTCGCGCGCGGTGGTCGAGGCGCTGGCGGGGAGCGCGCGCGAGGCCGTCGTGTATGGCTTCCCCGTGGAATCCGACACGCGCGAGGGCCGCGTGACGTTCCGTCCCTTCGACGCGCGCCGGCTGCTGGAGGACTTGGCGTCGAGCGCCTTCGCGGTGATCAACGGCGGCCACAACGTCCTGTGCGAGGCGCTCCACTACGGCAAGCCCGTCCTGTGTTGCCCGGTGCCGATGCTCTTCGAGCAGTTCCTCAACGCGTGGCATGTCCGCGCCGCCGGCTGGGGCGACTTCGTGACGCGCCTGCGCCTGACGCCCGCGCTGCTGGCCACCTTCGAGCACCGGCTGGCGGAATATCGCGCCAAACTAGTGGGGAATGATTTCAACGGGACCGATAGGGTAGTGGGCAGGGTGGAAGAGATGGTCGAGGAAAGCCTCAAGCCGTAAAAACACGGACATGCCAAGAAGCCGTCGGGTCGAAGGTCGTTGGCCAGTCAATTCAAGAGAATAGATCTCCGCCGAAAGTCTCAAACGCTCGGTGCAAAGTCCGATTTACCCTGTTGAAGCTGGCCTGCCGGTCGCTCCACGGTTGCCGGGTCCGAAGCGTTTCCCGTGGAAGAGGCATTTCGTTTCACGCCAAGCATGCAAGCTCATCACGCAGGCACGAAGCGCACGAAGGTCCGAGAAAAGTCCTTCTCTGCTTCCCGCTTCATGCCTGCGTGGTTGCCTCTTCGATCTCGGCGGGGGAACCGATTTTCGCCGCAAGTTCACTGATTGCTTTCCACTTCTTGCGCTGCCCCATGACCCCCGCGCGCGTTGTCGCCTCTTTCAAAAGGTGCTAACGGCACCGCCCAATGGCTTCTTCTCGCGCGCCGGCCCAGCCGGCGAAACCTGTGCCTGCCCCCTCCACCGCGCCCGCGCCGCCGCCGCGACCGGCCGCTTGGCGCCGCTCGTCCTCGTCCAATCTATGGCGCTGGGTCATCGTAAGCTTGCTCTTTGCCGCCGTGGTAGCCGGCGTGTTGGTGTGGCGGTCGCTCAACCGCGCCCCGGCCGAGGTGTTCGTCGTGCAGCGCGGCACGGCCACCGCCGCCGTGTATGGAACGGTGAAGATTCAGCCCGAAGTGACGCGCGAGATCCGCTCCCAAGCCACAGGGTTCGTGCGACTCGAAAGTGGCATCCAGTCCGGCGTGGTCTCGGTCGGCTCCGCGATCAAGCGGGACCAGTTGCTCGCCACCATCGTGGACGAGGTTACCGAGCGCGCCCTGCGCTCCGCCCAGACCGAGCTGACCGCTGCCCTTGAGCGCCAAAAGCTTGGCCCGCCCTCCGCCCAACCCCTGCGCGCGGCCAAGGACAGCCTCGGCCGTCTGGAGCGCCTCTCGGCGAACACCGTGCCCGCCGCCGAGCTAGAGCGCGCGCGCGCGGAGGTCAAGCGCCTCTCCGACGAGGTCAACGCCCAAACCGTGGAATTCCAGCGCCAAGTGGACATCTACAAGTCCAACGTCGCCGGCATCCAAGACCAGCTCCGCCGCACCCAATTGCGCTCACCCATGGATGGCTTGCTGAACGCCGTCGCGCCGGCCGATGGCGACCTCGTGCAGAACAACGCGCTCCTTTTCACCGTGACCACCAAGGGCGTCTATGTCGAGGGCCAAGTCAACGAAGAGGACGTGGGCGAGATCAAGGACGGCATGAAGGCCGACCTGCGTTTGTATTCGTATTCCAAGCGCGAATTCACCGCGAAGGTTTCGGCCGTGCTGCCTACCAACGACGTGACGCTCCAGCGCTACACCGTGGTGCTCTACCTCGATAATCCGCCCGACAACATTCGCGCCGGCATGACCGGCGAGATGAACATCATCATCGCCCGCCGCGAAAACTCCCTGGTGATGCCCGCGCGCGCCCTGATGACCGACCAAGTGCTCATCGTCGAGGACGGCGTGGTGAAGCCGCGCACCGTCAAGGTCGGCTACCGCGGCTTTGACATGGTGGAAATCTCCGAGGGAATCAATGAGGGCGACGACGTCATCGTGTCCGACCAGGAAACCTTCCGCCCCGGCCAGCGCGTGCGCCCCATCACGGTGAACGCGCCCAAGAAGACCGACGGCAAGAAGTGAGCCGTGAAAAGTGAGGGGTGAGAGGTGGCCGAGGCAAGCCCCCCCCCCGCTGCGTTGCGCCCCCCACTTGTCAGCTCTCACTTGTCACTTCTACGATCAGCATGCTCCCCGCTCTTCACATCGCCCTGCGCTTCACGGTGAGCCGCAAGCGCTCGCTGGCGCTATCGCTGGCCGGCGTGGTCTTCGGCGTGGCCTTCTTCATCCTCACCCAGGCGCAGACGCAGGGCTTCGAGCGCTACTTCATCCAGACCATCCTCGGCACCAGCGGCTCGATCATCATCTCGGACCGTTACCAAAGCCGCTACACCAGCTTCGGCGAAAACTTGGAAGGAGCCGAGGATAGCAAGTCCCTTTTTCAGGCCCGGAAGCCCGACGCAAACCGCGGCTCCGCCTCGCAGGCCAAGCGCAAGTATTACGAGGGCATCACCAACGCCGCCGAGATCATGCGCGTGGCGCGCCAGTTCTCCAACGTGCTGGCCTGCGCCCCCGTGGTCCATGGCAATGCCTCGATCCGCTCAAACTTCACCGCCGAGATCGCGAATCTACAGGGCATCGAGCTGGACATGCAGCTCGCGGCCACCGCTTTGCGCCAGCAAGTCATCGGCGGCTCGCTGGAAGATTTCCGCATCAATCCATCCGGCGTGATCCTCGGTTCGCTGCTCGCCGACAAGCTTCAGCTGGGTGTGGGCGACACCGTGCAGCTCACCGGCGCCGACCCGCGCCCGCGCACCTTCACCGTGAGCGCCGTCTTCCGCTCCGGGAACAATATCATCGACGAGCGCCGCGCTTACGTGGACCTGCGCGTCGCCCAGGCGCTGCTCAAGAAGCCAGCGCTCGTCACCCAGATCATCGTGGCCCTGCGCGACCCGGACCGCGCCCCGGCGTTGTCGGCGCACTTCGAGCGACTCTTCGGCCACCGCGCGCGCGCGTGGCAGGAGCGCGAGCGGGGTAATCTCCAGATCTTCTCCACGCTGCGCCTCTCGGCCGGCATCACGGTGAGCCTCATCATCCTGCTGGCCGGCTTCCTCATCTTCAACACGCTCACCATGGCCGTGATGGAGAAGGTGCGTGAGATCGCCATCCTGCGATCCATGGGCTACCGGCGGGGCGACATCTCGCTGGTCTTCCTCGGCCAGGGCTTCGTGGTGGCCGCCCTCGGCTCGCTCGGCGGCGCAGCGTGCGGGGCGCTTTTCACCTATCTCGTCTCGCTGATCCCGGTGAAGGTCACCGGCTTCTTCTACACCGAGCGTTTCGTCGTCTCCTGGAATTGGGCGCACTACGCCGCCGCCGCCGTGATCGCCTTTGTGGCCGTGCTCGGTGCCTCCTGGCTCCCCGCCCGCCGCGCTGCTCATCTGGCGCCCGTGGATACCCTGCGCGGTTCCGGTCAATAGGGGCGACCCGGGAGAAATCCGTGTTCCACGGCTATTCCTTCTGTAAACCCATGTTGTCATTGTGTTCCACGTTTCCGACGCGGCAGAACTTGCCGACGAGTTGACCCAACTCGGCGACGACACGCCTCAACTTGCCAACGAAACGTCCCAACTTACCAACGGGTTGAGCCGACTTGACGACGACACGCCTCAACTTGACGACGAAATGCCGTGACTGGAAGACCTCTCGGCCGGACTTGCCGCCGGTTTGCCTCACCTTGTCGGCCAAGTCGGCCCGCGCTTCCATCCAGCCACCTCAAGCGATCGCTCCGAAGGCACGTGCTGCCCAAAAGACACACCAGAGCGCGGCCCAGGGATGATTTCCGGCCGCCTCTGTGCCTTGGTGGGGACCGCCGATCTCCATGTCCGCTACTCTAGAAGCCCCGCCCGTCCTCGACGAGACCGCCCTGCGCTGCGCGGGGATGCAGAAATTCCTCGGCGAGGGCGCGGCCCGCATCCAGGCCCTGCGCGGCGTGGACTTGGAGCTGATGCCGGGCGAGATCCACGCCGTGGTCGGCCCCTCGGGCTGCGGCAAGAGCTCGCTGCTCTACATCCTCGGCCTCCTCGATCGGCCGGACGCCGGCACCCTCTGGGTCCAGGGGGGCGAAGTTTCCACATGGACCGACGAGGAGCTTTCCCACCGGCGCAACGCCTCGCTGGGCTTCATCTTCCAGTTCCACTTCCTGCTCCAGGACTTCACCGCGGCAGAGAACATCATGATCCCCATGCGCCGCCTGGGCGGCTGGTCGGAGCGCGACATGCGCGAGCGCGCCGTGTCGCTGCTGGAGGCCGTGGGCCTCGGCGACAAGGCGAACCGCTCCTCCCGCGCCCTCTCCGGCGGCGAGCAGCAGCGCGTGGCCATCGCCCGCGCCCTGGCGAACGATCCGGCCGTGATCCTCGCCGACGAGCCGACGGGCAATCTCGACTCAGCGAATTCCGAGCGCGTCTTCGACCTGATGCGCCGCCTCACCCACACCGAGCGCAAGGCACTACTCCTCGTCACGCACAACCCGGCCATCGCCAATTCCTGCGACGTGGTTCATACCATGCGCGACGGCTTGATCGTGAACGAGCAGCGGCGCGGGTGAACGGGCCCATAGGTCATCCATGACCTATACGACGCATAAGTCCCGTTCGGCCGCCAGCCTCACCCCCGCAGGAGTTGTGTGAGCCGCCACGCGCGCCACTGCGTGGGGTCTGGCTCAGTCGGTTCGCCGAAGGCGCCCACCCCCGGCGACACCGCGTTCGTGAGCGCGGCCGTCTCCTCGCGAGAGAGAATGTCCCGCACGGCTTCGTCCAGACGCATGGCATCCTCCGGGCTAAGCTGGCAGCGGCGATTCTCCTCCAGCGCGTCCGACACCACCGTGGCGAGCGCCGCTGCCGCCGAGGCCGCCGCGTTCGGGAAAGCCGCTCGCAAACGAGCCGCGGCCGTGAGCGCCGGCAGGCGGCGCACCAGGGCCTGAAAGCGCTCGCGCATCGGCGTTGGCAGCTTCAACGATCCCGCCAGACGGGTGAAAAGCTGCTGGTGCCGGTGGGCCAGCTCATCCAGCGGAGCGCTCCCGGCCGGCAGCGGGGCAGCCGCGGACTTGGCACTGCCACCGGGATGCAGCCAAGTGGCCAGGCATTCCCGCCGCGCCGCCTGCGCGGCCAGCTCGCCGGCCGGCGATGGCGCGGCGAGCCATTGCCGCGCCAGCGCCGCCGTGGTCAGCGGGAGATCCGCCACGCGCGGCGTGCGGAACGAAGTGACCTCCCCGAAGGCCGTCTCAAGCGCCACGCGCTCGGACGCCAGCCGGCGAAAGAGCACCCACAGCGCCGCCTCCGGTGATTCCGCCGCGCCGCCGCGCAGCATTTCCACCAGCGCGCGATCCGCGGCCGGCGGGATGCGCGTGAGGGCACGCCACGCCTCGTCCTCGGTGAAACGAAGTGGCGTCGGCACCCGACCTGACTCCGGGGGCGCGAGGGGCGCGGCCGTCTCTCGCGCAATGAGTAACAGCGAGGCCGGGAGCTGGCGGCGCGCCAGCGCGTGCGCGTCGCCGTCCAGCGCGTCGCCGAGGGCGTCACGCAAGTTAGCCTCGAAGGAAGCGAGGCCCGCGGACATCTCGCGCAAGCGGTCGGAGGACTCCAGGACACGACGCATTGCCTCCCACTCCGCGCGCACGGCCGGCAGCCCCTCCGGTGGCAGGCGCACCGGCAGGCGGGCAAAAATCTCCGCCCACGTTGCGCGGCCGGCCTCGCTGTCCATTTCCGGCAGCGTGCCTGCGGCCCACAGGCGTAGTTGCGCGGCGAGGGTCGGCTTGGACCCAGCACAGGCTGAGGCGAGCGCGGCGAAGAGAAAGAGCGCCTCGCGGTCGTCCGCCGCGGGCAGGTCGGACGCAGCCTTCTCGCCGTCGAGCCACACCCGCAGGCGCGCTCCCTGCGCAAAGGTGTCCCCAGCCAACTCCAGCGATTCCAGCCAGGCAAACAAGCAGCGCGTCTGGTCCGGCGTGAGCCCCGCGCGCGCGGAAAGCGCCGCGGCATCCGGCGGCGCGTCAAATTGTTCCAGCGCCAGCCGGTGGAGCCGCCAAGTCGCGGCCGGACCCGACCCGCGGCCCAGCGAAGCCATCAGCACGCCGGCCGTGCGCAGCGCGTCCGGCTCGCCGGTAGCCGCAAGCGCCAGCGCCACCTCCCGCACCATCGCGGCTTGGCGGTGGAACTCGCGCAGCAGCCCGAGGTAGTCAAGCAGCCGCAACCGCCCGGTAAAGCCGAGGCTCGGGGCCGCCGCATCGGTGCCCAGCGCCACGAGCCAATCTTCCGCCGCGCGCCACAACTCGAGTGGCTGGGAATCGAGCCACGTCACCCATCCCTCCGCGGCCTCGGGGTCGAGGTGGCCGCTCCATTCGGCCGGCGCGAGACCATCGGCGAAGATGACGTTGAGCGCCGCGAGCTTGTCGCCCAGCGCACCGGCCTCCATCCCGCGCCAGCGCGCCGCGCGCTGCACCGCGGCCTCGTGGCCATTCTCCAGCAGCCGGCCAGCCAGGGCGCGCGCCCGCGCCCGCCAGTCCAGCGACGACGCGGCAAGAACATGCTCCGTGAGCACGAAACGCGGCGGGAAGACCGGCGGCGCAAAGGTTGGCCACGCCGGGGCGGGCGGCGTTGAAAGTGCCTCCGCAAGCTTTGCCCCCTCCGTGGCCGGCGGCGGCTCGGCCGGTGCGGCGGGCACCGCGGGCGGCAGCTCTGCCACGCTGGCGCTCGGAAGCAGGACGGTCTCGCGCGCCGTCTCGGCGGGCGTCGCCTCCGGGCTCATCTCGGGCCGCACGAGGGGAGGCGGCGTGTCGGCGAAGCTTGGCGGCCAGTTGACGGTGCGCTTGCGCGGCTTTTCCCCGCCCTCGACCAGGCTCGCGGGAGCATCGGACAAACTCGGCTCGGACGCCGGCAGTTCGGGCGCGGAAAACTGCTCCGGCGCAATCGTCTCGGCGACTTCTGGCGGCGAGGGAGAGAGCCCGGTCGCGGCCGGCTCCTCCAGGGCCTCGTCCTGGGCAGAGGTTGATGCCGCCTCGGGTGCGGACGCCGCCGGAACGTCAGCCAGCTTCTCCATGGGTGCCGGCCGGGGCAACGGGCGCGGCGGCAGGTCCACCAAACGCGTCATCGGGGGGGCGAACATGGCCGGCGAGAACGACAACAATGCCCCCGGCGGCGGACCCGAACGTCGCAGGATAAAACGAGCTGGCGGCGAGCGCCGCGCCTCGGTCGGCGGCTTGGCCGCGGACGCCAGGAACAAATCCACCTCGTCCTTTGGCGGGGCCGCCACCTTTTCTGGCGAAAAGGTTTCCGCTGGGGCGGGTTTGGTTACTTCGGCCGCTGGAAGATCAGACTTGGGCGCTGGCTCGACGCCGGGCGGGGCATCTTTCGACGCCTCGGCCTTCGTATTGGAAACCAATGACTCGCCACCTTCGGCGGAGTTCTCCCGAATTGGCGAAGTCGTTTCTCCCGCCTTTGGGGTCGCCCCCACGGCCGATGACTCCTCCGCGGACCTGGGCTCCGTCTCCGCAGGTGCATCTTCGGTCGTTTCGTCGGTGGGCGTCTCGGCCTGCGGAGGGGAAGGCTCCTCCGTCACCGCCGCTGGGTTTCGCGCGACTTCCCTCAGTCCTGCCAAGACGACTGGGACGGTTGGCCTCGATGGCACGGCGTCAGCCGCCTCTTCAAGCAAGCCAAGGAGTCGTCCCGCGACCGGAGAGTGCTCGATCTGGGCAACGACCGCGCGCAACCGACCCAACATCGCGACGCGCTCCGCCGGGAACCAATCGCGGCGACGATCCTCCCAAGCCTCGGCAAAGATCTCGGGCACAACGGGCGGAACCACCACGGCGTCGAGCGCCAGCCGACGCAAGAGCAAGCCCTCCTCGCGGTGCACCACGTCCGGCGCGCAGCCCGCCGTCCATAAGTGCCGCGCGACCGTCTGCGCGAGGACC
>CALMOL010000082.1:23095-23919 GCA_937871685.1 uncultured Verrucomicrobiota bacterium | reverse complement strand
CCCAATGACTCGCGCAGGGCGTCCAGCCAGGCCGCCGCCAGCGCTGGGCCTTCCTCACGCCACGGCAGCGCGCCGGGTCGAGGCGCAGCCACCAGCCAGGCTTCGAAGGCGCGGCGCAGCGAAGCGTGCGCCGCCGCGCGGTGGGGATGCACCGCCCGGGCGCGAATGGCGAGGTCGGCAAGGAACACGAGTTGCTCCTCCGCCTGCGCGGCCGCTGCCACCGAGGTGACGCCGCGGCGCGGGCTGCGCCGCACGAAATCGCCTGCGGTTCGGGCGAGAGCCAAGTCCGCGCCGCGGCGGGCCTCGCCCAGCGCGAGCGCCTCGGCCACCCCCGCCAGCACCGCGGCGAGCGCTTCCGTGGAAGCGGATGGGCCATGCGGCTGGCATGCATCGACCAATTCTCTGGCGAAGGCAGTCCATTCCTCCGCCGAAGCACCGCCAAAGCGCGCATCGCCCCGGAAGGCGACACGCCACAGCGTCCCAGCCTCGCCCACGAGCACGGCTGCCACCGCGCCGCGCACGAGCGGCCTCCAAGCCATCCCGCGCCGCGTCGCCGACCCATCCAAGCGCGCCGCTAGCTCGGCGTCCGCGCGGCCGAGCGCGCCAGCCCACGCGAAGTGCGCGGCGGACTCACCCAAGCGGTGCAGGATCTGGCCAATCCGCCAACCGCCAAACCCACTGGGCGCGGCGGCGGCGATGGCGGCATCAAGGCGGTCGAGAAGTTTGCGCCACTCGGCTGGCTCGGCTTCGGCATGGACGAGCACGCCAGCGATCCAAGCGGACGCGAGCGACTCCGGCCAATCCTCCGCGGGCCCGTCGCGCAG
>CALMOL010000082.1:0-23085 GCA_937871685.1 uncultured Verrucomicrobiota bacterium | reverse complement strand
GGGCTGGGGAGTGGCCTTAAGGATGGCCGATCGCCGCGGCCGGGGCCGGGCGATATGGCTCCCCGGCGCCGAGCGCTCCGCTATCGGGGGGAAAGTGACAGCGGGCCCGTCGCGCAGGCAGGTGGCGAGGTGGCGCACCCAGGTGGCGAGCAGTTTGCCAAGCTTGGCGGGCACGTCGGTTTGCGCCGCTCCTTCCGCGCCGATCTCGTCTGCCTGCGCGTCAAGGCGTTCCGCGGCCCTGGCGGCACTGCAGCGTTGCCACGCCCAGGTCACGACGTCAGCCCAGCGCGCGGCCGGCGCGTCGGCGCTGGCGGACGATCCTTTGACGGCCTTCGCGTGCAGGCCGGCGAGGAGCCGCGCCCCGGCCTCGCCTTCGCGCGCGAGGCGAGCCGGGAGTGACGCACGCCAGGGAGCGGCGGCATCGTCCTGCCCGGCCATCGCGGGGGCCAGCGCACGCACGATCTCGGCTCCCGGCGGCCCGATGTCCAAGTCGGCAAGACCCAGATCCTCGACGAGCGCGTCGGCGTGATCGCGCACCCATTCCACCCACGGCGCGAAGCCGGCGAGCACCGCCGCCGGAGCCACGAAGGCGTCCGCGCCGCCCAGCGGTGGCAAGCGCGCGGCGTCCTCGGCGGGCGGCGGGAAGAGCTTCATGCAGTGGGGTGGGGGAGAGGCGCCGCAGACTACTAGAAAGTATGCTGCGCGGGCGAAGGGAATGATGCCGCGGTCAAATCTGCGCCAGCGTCCCGCCGTCGGCGCACAATCCGCACAGTCCCGCGATGGACAAGGCACGCTCGTCCAGGCCGCCGGGCTGGCCTTGGTGGCGCGTGTAAAGGCGCAAGCCGTGGAAGCGCGGGAGCTCGTTTTCCACCCGCTCGGCGAGGAAGGAGAAGGCGGCCGAATCCTCGTCGGCGAGAAGATCGCGCACTTCCCAGAAGCACGTTAGCTCATCCTCTGCATACATAGGTGGCAGGTCGGCGCGCAGGCGGGCGTATTCGACCACCACCTTCACCGGCACCGGCGAGGAGAGTTGAAAGCGAGCGAGGTCGAGCAGTTCCGCATACGAGCGCCGTCCGATCTCGGCGGCGGAAGGAAACACCGCGTAGAAGCGCGTGCCCGTCTCGCGCAGCGGCACCACGAGGTCGCCGACATCCTCCTGGAGCAAGCCGGCCAAGCCGCCGCCCGAAGGCAGCGAGGGCAAGCCGAGCGAAAGCGCGCACTGCGGCTCGGGCGAGGCGACCAGCACCAGCTCGTCCTCGCGCTGGTCGGCGGGCGTGGCGTGCATGAGCACCTTGATGGCGTCGGCCGGATGCCGCGCGACGAGGAAGTGGAAATGACAACTCATGCGGGGGGTGAAACGCCAAGCAGTTTGCGCGCGAGCCAGCCGTTTGCCCAGCAAAAGCCGTGATCGCGGCAGGTTCCGTTCACGGCGTCGGGGCGGGGGCGAAATATTCCGCCAGTCCCGTCGCCACGGCGTCGGCATATTCGCGCACGATGGAAGGCCGTTTCCGGCCGGCGATCTCGCGCTCGCCCTCGTAGTCGCCGGCCTGCACGCGGGCGAAGACCTCGGCGGAATTCATCACGTAGGGCTCCAGGTAGGCCACCGGACATTCGTAAAGGCGGTTGGCGAGGAGGTTGCGCGCCCAGACGTAGGTGGAAAACGGCACGCGCCGGGCGCGGTCGTCGGTGTATTCGTAAGGCGGCAGGCCGGTGGCGCGGGCCATGGCGGTCGCCAGGGTCTCGGCGAGCGGGAGCTCCTCCTCGTGGACGCGCTGCAGCAGGCGCACGAGCATCTCTAGGCGCACGTCGTCGGCGCGCACCTCGCCGGGACCGTAATTTCCGTTCACAAGGAGGTGGAGATGATTGCGCGGGACGAAGTCGGGCTTGGCCGGATCGCCCCACGCCTCGGCGTTGAAGTGGATGCACAGGACGAGGTCCGGATGCAGCCGGGCATTCACCCGCGTGGCGCGGGCACGGATTTCGGCCAGGCGGTAGAAGAACCGCTCGGCTTCCCAGCGCACGCTTTCTTCCTTGCGCGGGTCCTCGTAGCCCGCGTAGTCGGCGGGCGGGCGGGCGACCCCGCGACCCATCAGCGTCTCACGCGCCGCGGCGGCCAGTGTTTCGGGTCGCTCTGGGGTGCGCGGCTCGGTGGTCGCGCGCACCCAGAGGACTTCCGCACCGAGGGCCTCCAGCCGCGGCGCAAGGTGCGCCGCCACCGCGAGGGTGAGGTCGCCCTCGCACACCGGCGCGCTGTCGCCGATGCGAAACCAGCGCTCCTCCATCTGTGCCCACCGGCCGCCGAGGTGGCCGGGATCGAGCGCGATCCGCCGGCCGGCGAGGGGCCGGAGCGGATTCCATTTCTCGTTGGCGAGCCCGGCGAGCCGGGCGGTCCCGGAATCGCGCCAAAACCGCGGGGGCCGCGTGGGCTCTTCTGAGCGGGCGAAGCGCAATACCATCCGACCCGCGTCGCCGCGGCGCGAATCCACCAGGATGCTCGCTTGGTCCGCCGCGAGGCGGATGAACGGCTCCCAACCGCCCTGCGGCGCGTAGAGCGTGCGCAGAAGGCGCTCGAACTCTTCACGGGTGATCGTTTCCTGGTAAGGCTCCAGCCGCGCCGGGTCCGGCCGTTGGCCGAGGGCGGCGAGGGCCGCCTGGGCTTGGACCGACACCGCCGACAGCAGAAGCGCTCCCAGACAAATCAGCCAGCGCATCGCCTTGCCGCCCTTGGGGCGCCGTCTATCCTGGGCAGACATGGCGGAAACTTTCAAGCTTCTCTTCCTGGGCGACATCGTGGGCGAGCCGGGAAGGCGCGCCGTGATCGACTCGCTCCCCCGGCTGCGCGAGGAGCTTGGGATCGATTTCATCGTCGTCAACGGCGAGAACGCGGCCAACGGGCGCGGCATCACCCCGCGCCTGGCGATCGACCTCCTGCGCGCCGGCGCCGCCGTGATCACCACCGGCGACCACGTTTGGGACCAGCGCGAGATCGTCGCCTTCCTTCCCACGGAGCCGCGCCTGCTGCGCCCGCTGAATTATCCCCCCGGCACTCCTGGGGCCGGCTCGGTGATCCTGCCCACCGCCAAGGGGCCGGTCGCCGTGGTGAACGTCCAGGGCCGCACCTTTATCAACCCGCCCTTGGAAAACCCCTTCCTCGCCGTGCGCGCCGAGGTGGAGCGCCTGCGCCAGGAAGCGAAGCTCATCCTGGTGGACATCCACGCCGAAACCACCTCCGAGAAAATCGCGATGGGCCGCTTCCTGGACGGCCAGGTCACCGCCGTGGTCGGCACCCACACGCACGTCCAAACGGCCGACGAGCGCGTCTTCCCCGGCGGCACCGCCTTCCTGTGCGACGCCGGCATGTGCGGCCCCCTGGATTCCTGCCTGGGCCGCGAGACCGGGGCCATCCTGGAAAAGTTCCTCACCGGCCTGCCCGTGCCCTTCCCGGTGGAGCGCGCCGGTGCCGTGCGGATGTGCGGCGCCCTGATCACCGCCGATCCCGAGACCGGCCGCGCCCTTTCCATCGAGCGGTTCGCCCGCGATTGGACCCCGCCGACTCCCGCCGGCCCGACGCCGGGAGCCGTGGCCGCCGAGATGCTGGGCCGCGAAGCGCCGCTGGTTCTCTGAAGGCTGCTTCTCGTGAGACTTCGCCCGGACGCTCGCGAGACTTGGGAGCAAGTCTCGCGAGAGTCCGAAGGGATCCTGCGCAGGACGAGTTTGGTCCTGCGCAGGATGCCTGCCCACTCTGCGCAGACTTCCGCGAAGCCTGCGCAGGACGAAGGCCGTCCTGCGCAGGACCCCTGCCAAGTCTGCGCAGGATCAAAACCGTCCTGCGCAGGACCTCTCTGGACTCTGCGCAGGCTTGGCCGAAGCCTGCGCAGGACGGCCTTCGTCCTGCGCAGGATCCCGAGGAGTCTGCGCAGAGTCAGGGCGAAGCCTTCGTTGGAGGGGAGACAACCCTGCGGCGGGTGCGCCCGAGCGGTTACGGAAGATGCCTAAAGCCTTCCCACCGTTCCTCCGCTGGCCTCCCGAGCCGCCGCCGCCCAAAATTCCTTTGACACTTCGCCCGCTTCCTTTACCATGGACAGCTTTTCCGACCATTGCGGGGCAAAAGACCTGCGCCCGATGATTCCGCCTCGAATCATCCTGGGTGAGGGGATTTTGCCCCTTTTTGGCCCCCGTGAAAGGAACGCCCACATAGCTCAGTCGGTAGAGCACATCCTTGGTAAGGATGAGGTCACCGGTTCGATCCCGGTTGTGGGCTCTCCACCGGCCTCCGCGGCCGGCAAGCAGAACAGATCGCGGAGCTTTCATCCCAAAAACCCACCGGCGCTCCCCGCGCCACCCACACCTCCTCAACTGACATGGCCAAGGACAAGTTCGAACGCAACAAGCCGCACGTGAACGTCGGCACCATCGGGCACGTGGATCACGGCAAGACCACTCTTACCGCCGCGATCACCACTGTGCTCGCCAAGACCGGTCAGGCCAAGGCCATGGCCTATGGCGAGATTGACGCGGCCCCCGAGGAGAAGGCCCGCGGCATCACCATCAACACCGCCCACGTCGAATACGAGACCAACGCGCGCCACTACGCCCACGTGGACTGCCCCGGCCACGCCGACTACGTCAAGAACATGATCACCGGCGCCGCCCAAATGGACGGCGCGATCCTCGTCGTCTCGGCGGCCGACGGCCCCATGCCCCAGACCCGCGAGCACATCCTCCTGGCCCGCCAGGTCGGCGTGCCGGCCATCGTGGTCTTCATGAACAAGGTGGACATGGTGGACGACAAGGACCTCCTGGACCTCGTCGAGATGGAGGTGCGCGAGCTCCTCTCCAAGTATGAGTTCCCCGGCGACACCATCCCGATCGTGAAGGGCTCCGCCCTGAAGGCCGGCGCCGGCGACGCGGAAGGCGAGAAGCAGATCCACGAGCTGATGAAGGCCGTGGACGAGTATATCCCGCTCCCCGAGCGCCCGATCGACCAGCCCTTCCTGATGCCGGTCGAGGACGTGTTCAACATCGAAGGCCGCGGCACCGTGGTCACCGGCCGCGTCGAGCGCGGCATCCTCAAGAAGATGGAGGAAGTCGAGATCGTGGGCATCAAGCCCACGGTGAAGACGACCGCCACCGACATCGAAATGTTCCGCAAGCTCCTCGACGAGGCCCGCGCGGGCGAAAACGTCGGCGTGCTGCTGCGCGGCATCAAGAAGGACGACATCGAGCGCGGCCAGGTCCTGGCCAAGCCCGGCACCTCCAAGCCGCACAAGAAGTTCAAGGCCGAGATCTACGTCCTGTCCAAGGAAGAGGGCGGCCGTCACACGCCGTTCTTCTCGAATTATCGCCCGCAGTTCTACTTCCGCACCACGGACGTGACCGGCTCCATCAAGCTGCCGGAAGGCGTCGAGATGGTGATGCCGGGCGACAACGTGTCGCTCGAGGTCGAGCTGGGCACTGCCGTGGCCATGGAGAAGACGATGCGCTTCGCCATCCGCGAGGGCGGCCGCACCGTCGGCGCCGGCCGCGTGGCCGAAATCGTCGAATAAGCCCTGATTGATTCCCCCGCCGGGCGGTGGCAGGATGCGTCCTGCGATCCGTCCGGCGGGTTTTTCGCCCTCCCGCATTTTTCCCACACGACAGTAGCTCAATTGGTAGAGCAGCGGTCTCCAAAACCGCCGGTTGTAGGTTCGAGTCCTACCTGTCGTGCCAATTCCCCCTCCTCGCGATGATCGCCAAGACCAAACAGTTCTCCAACGAGGTGAAAGCCGAGCTCGCCAAGGCGACGTGGCCCTGGGAGCCGAACGAGAAGGGTTTCAAGAAGTATAAGGAACTGACCGACTCCACGATCATCGTGTTGGTTGCGATGCTCCTTCTGGGCGCATTTGTGGCCTTCTGGGACCTGATCCTTTCTCAGGTCGTTTCTTGGCTCATCAAGTAAGCCGCGCCAACTCGCCTGCCGCCACTGCCATGGAAGATCCAGCCAACGACCCGCGCCGCCAGCAGTGGTATGCCGTCCACGTTCTTTCGGGCCAGGAGAACAAGGTGCTCGAAAACATCCGCCGCCGGATCAAGACGGAGGAGATGAGCGATTTTATCTTCGAGGCCGTCGTCCCCACCGAGCGCGTTTCGGAGATCAAGCGCGGCAAGAAGACCGAGACCACCCGCAAGCTTCTGCCGGGCTACGTCATGGTGAACATGTTTCTTTTGGACGAGCAACAGAGCCTCGTGGACCGCTCGTGGTATTTCGTGAAGGAAACCCCCGGCGTGCTGGGCTTCGCTGGATCCAAGGATCGTCCCGCGCCGATGCGCCCGTCCGAGGTGGACAACCTCCTCGCGCAGATCCGCGACCGGGACGAGAAGGTGAAGCCGAAGCTTTCCTTCGAGATCGGCGAGACCGTGAAGGTCGCCGACGGCCCCTTTCAGAACCAGAACGGCGTGGTCGAGGAAATCGACCCCGAGCGCGGCAAGCTCCGCGTCGCCGTCTCCATTTTCGGCCGTTCTACCCCGGTCGAGCTCGAATACTGGCAGGTCGAGCGTGCTTGATTTTTCCCTTCCTAACCCTTTCCACTTATGGCCAAAGAGATCGTCGCCTCCATCAAGCTCCAGATTCCCGCCGGTGCCGCCAACCCCGCTCCGCCCATCGGACCGGCCCTCGGCGCGCAGGGCGTGAACATCATGGCGTTCTGCAAAGAGTTCAACGCCAAGACCCAGAAGATGCAGGGCGACATCCTGCCGGTGGTCATCACCGTCTTCAAGGACAAGACCTTCACCTTCATCACGAAGCAGCCGCCCGCCGCGATCCTGCTGAAGAAGGCCGCCGGCATCGCTGCCGGCTCCAAGGAGCCCAACAAGGCCAAGGTCGCCACGGTCACGAAGAAGCAGGTCATGGACATCGTGAAGCAGAAGCTTCCCGACATGAACGCCCGCTCCGAGGAAGCCGCTTACCGCACCATCGCCGGCACCGCCCGCCAGATGGGCATTGAGATCTCGGCCTGAGTATTTTTGCCACGGAGGCACGGAGATCACGGAGGAAAGCTTCCTCAGCCCCAATCCTGTTAATCCTGAAAATCCTGTCTCCCTTGCCCCGCCTCAGGAAAACACGCGCCGCCTAACCAATCTTCCAACCCCAACCCCGCAGGAGAGCATTCCCGCTCGTTTGCACTGCTCCACCCATGGCTAAAGTCCGCTCCAAGCGCTACCGCGCCGCCCTCGCCCTCGTCGATGGCGACAAGTCCTACCCGCTCACCGAGGCCGTCGGCATCCTCAAGAAGATGCCCGCGCCGAAGTTCGACCAAACGGTAACGCTTTCGTTCCGCCTGGGCGTCGATCCCAAGCAGAGCGATCAGATGGTGCGCGGCACCTGCCCGCTGCCGCACGGTTCCGGCAAGACGGTGCGCGTGCTCGTCTTCGCCCAGGGTGCCGCTGCCGAGGCCGCCCGCAACGCTGGCGCGGAGCACGTTGGTTACGAGGACCTGATCAAAAAAGTCCAGGAAGGCTTCACGGATTTCGACGTGGCCATTGCCACCCCGGCCGCCATGTCCGAGGTCCGCAAGCTTGGCAAGGTGCTCGGACCGCGCGGCTTGATGCCCAACCCGAAGACCGGCACCGTCTCGGACGACACCGCCAAGGCCATCAAGGAAGTGAAGGCCGGTCGCGTCGAGTTCAAGCTCGACAAGAATGGCCAGGTCGCCGTGCCCGTCGGCAAGGCCTCCTTCGAGGACACCCAGCTTGCCGAGAACGCCAAGTCCGTGATCGACGCCGTGGTCAAGGCACGTCCCGCTTCCGCCAAAGGCCGCTTCATCCACCACCTCACGCTCGCCGCCACCATGACGCCGGGCCTGTCGCTCGACGCGTCGCTCTACACCAAGGCCGTTGCGGCCGACTGATTCGCCGTCGTCCCTTAGCCCCTAGATTTCCTTTTCCATGCGACCCGAAAAAGCTTTCATCGTGCGCGACATGCAGGCGGCGTTCAACGCCTCGCCTTTTGCCATCGTGGCCGACTTCGCCGGCCTGAAGGTGACCCAGTTCTCCGACCTGCGCTCCCGCCTCGCGGGCGCTGGCGCGCGCTGCCAAGTCGTCAAGAATACCTTCCTGCGCCGCGCCGCCGCGGATGCCGGCCTGCCGGAGGATTTCGGTTCTCACTTCACCGGCCAGTCTGCCATCGTCACCGGAGAGAAGGATGTAGCCGCCGCCGCCAAGATCCTCCGCACCTTTGCCAACGAGACGAAGAAGTTCGCCGTCCGCGCGGGCGTGCTTGAGAACAGGCTCCTGAGCAAGGGCGACGTGGAGGCCCTCGCCGACCTGCCTTCGAAGGAGTCCCTGCAGTCCCAGCTTCTCGGCCTGCTCCAGACGCCCGCCACCCAGATCGTCCGCCTGCTCAACGAGCCCGGCTCCATGTTGGCCCGCGTCCTCCAGGCCAACCTCGACAAAGCCCCGGCCGAAGCCGAGGCCGCCGCGGCCTGAGACGAACCGCGAAGATGGAAGATGGAGGATGACAGAAAGCCGTCCTCCCGTCCCAATCGCCTCCAAAGCGAGAACGACTCTCTTCTATCCTCCATTTTCTCCCCTTTCCCCCGCAGCCGCGCGGGATTCTCAGACAGTAAACCGTAACTGATTCATGTCGGCCGGGCGGCTGCCCGCTGAAATCACCCGGAGCTCCGGGAAACGACGGAATCGCACCCCTAATCAGTCATGTCCGATATCAACACGCTCGTCGATCAGATCGCCGGCCTCTCCCTGCTCCAGACCTCGGAGCTCGTGAAGGCCCTGGAATCCAAGCTCGGTGTTTCCGCCGCTGCCCCCGTGGCCGCGGCCGCTCCCGCCGCCGGTGGCGGCGCTGCCCCCGCAGCTGCCGAGGAGAAGACGTCCTTCGACGTGGTTCTCACGGAAGCCGGTGGCAACAAGATCGCCGTCATCAAGGAAGTCCGCGCGGCGGTGGCCGGCCTGGGCTTGGCCGACGCCAAGGCCCTTGTCGAAGGCGCCCCGAAGACCCTCAAGGAGGGCGTCACCAAGGCCGAGGCCGAGGAGATCAAGAAGAAGATCGAGGCCGCCGGCGCCAAGGTCGAGATCAAGTAACGCTCGATCCCGGCAATCCATTCCACCCAACCGGGTGTGTTCCGCGCACGCGGGGCACACCCGGTTTTGTTTTCTTGGACCCTCGCGGTCTCCCCGCCTTTCTTCCTGATGACACACGCGTATCCCCCCGTGTGGCACGCAGATTTGACAGAAGATCGCGCAGGGATATCGTCCGTTCCCTCGCATGCGGAGAGCTCTCGCCGGCTTCCCGCATGTTTTTTCGTCTCCGCGTCCTTCTGGGTGCCCACCGTCGCGAGTCGGTGGTCGCCTCCTCTCCTCCTCTATGGCTGAACGTCTCTACTTCGGGAAGATCAAGGAAGTTTCCGAACCACCGAACCTGATCGAAATCCAGCTCAACTCCTACGTGGAGTTTCTGCAACGGGATATCGCCGCTAGCAAGCGGAAAAACACCGGCCTTCAAACGGTCTTCAAGGAGGTGTTCCCGATCGAGTCCTACGACGGCAAGGCCACGCTCGACTTTTCTCACTACGACATCGGTGAGCCCAAGCTCGCTGCCATGGAAGCGCAGCGCGAGGGCCAGACTTATTCGGCGCCGCTGCACGTCACCTTCCTGCTCAAGGAAGAAACCGGCACCAAGGAAGAGAAGGTTTACATGGGCGAACTCCCGCTCATGACGCCGCAGGGCACGTTCATCATCAACGGCGCCGAGCGCGTGGTGGTCTCCCAGTTGCACCGCTCGCCGGGCATCGCGTTCGAGATGACGCCGCACCTCAACGGCAAGCTGCTTTACTCGTTCCGCGTGATCCCGGATCGCGGCTCCTGGCTGGAGGTGCAATACGACACCAACGACCTGCTCTACATCTACCTCGACCGCCGCAAGCGCCGCCGCAAGTTCCTGGCCACCACGTTCCTGCGAGCCCTCGGTTACGGCTCGGACGAGCAGATTCTGAAGCTTTTCTACCAGATCGAGGACTTCAAGCTGAAGGCCAATCTCGACGACGAAGCCCTCGCGCAGAAGGTGCTCGTGGCCGACGTGCTGGACGGCGAGGTCATCATCGCCCGCGCCTTCGAGCCGCTCACGCAGGCGGTTATTGCCCAGCTCTCGTCGCTCGGTCACGACAAGATCCGGGTCGTGGACATCCGTCGCGACGACTCGGTCATCAAGGCCCTCAAGAAGGATCCGGCCCACGACGAGGAGGAGGCCCTGAAGGACATCTACCGCCGCCTCCGCCCTGGGGATCCGCCCACCGTCGCGAACGCGCGCGCTCTCTTGAAGCGCCTCTTCTTCGACCCGAAGAAGTATGACCTCGGCCGCGTCGGTCGCTACAAGATCAACCAGAAGCTCTCGATCAACGCCGAGCCCACCCAGCGCATCCTGACGGGCGAGGACTTCGTGGCGGCCATGAAGTATCTCATCCTGCTGCGCAACGGCGAGGGCACCAAGGACGACATCGATCACCTCGGCTCGCGCCGCGTGCGCACCGTGGGCGAGCTGCTCGCCAACCAGTGCCGCGTGGGCCTCGCCCGCACCGAGCGGCTCGTGAAGGAGCGCATGACCCTTTACGACGTGAACATGGACGGCATGACGCCGCAGAAGCTGATCAACCCGAAGGCGCTGGCCGCGGTGATCCGCGACTTCTTCGGGCGCTCGCAGCTCTCGCAGTTCATGGATCAGACGAATCCGCTTTCCGAACTGACGCACAAGCGTCGCCTCTCGGCCCTCGGGCCAGGCGGACTCTCGCGTGATCGCGCGGGCTTCGAGGTGCGCGACGTGCATCCCTCGCACTACGGCCGCATCTGCCCGATCGAAACGCCGGAAGGCCCGAACATCGGGCTCATCTCCTCGATGAGCACCTTTGCGCGGATCAATGACTTCGGCTTCATCGAGACGCCCTACCGCAAGGTGGTTTCCGGCCGCGTGACCGACGAGATCAACTATCTCACGGGCGACCGCGAGGAATCCTTCCTCGTTGCCCAGGCCAACTCGCCCATGGACGACAAGGGCAAGTTCACCGCCGAAAAGATCGCCATCCGCTACCGCGGCGACTTCCTCGAGGTTGAGCCGGCGAAGGTCCACTACATGGACATCTCGCCCAAGCAGCTTGTCTCGGTGGCCGCGGGCTTGATTCCGTTCCTCGAGCACGACGACGCCAACCGCGCCCTCATGGGCTCGAACATGCAGCGCCAGGGTGTGCCGCTCCTCGTGAGCGAGTCGCCGCTCGTGGGCACCGGCCTCGAAGGCAAAGTCGCCCGCGATTCCCGCGCCGTGATCGTGGCCGAGGCCGACGGCATCGCCGCTTCCGTGACGGCCGACCAGATCGTCGTCACCAAGGACGGCGAGATGCCCGACGCGAAGAAGAAGCTGCGCCACGATCCTGCGGCTGGCGTGCAGGTGTTTGAGCTGCGCAAGTTCATGCGCTCCAACGCCGGCACCTGCGTCAACCAGCGCCCGATCATCTCCCGCGGCCAAAAGCTCAAGAAGGGCATGGTCATCGCCGACGGGCCTTGCACCGACAACGGCGAGCTCGCCCTCGGCCGCAACGTGCTTGTCGCGTTCATGCCTTGGAACGGCTACAACTTCGAGGATGCCATCATGATCTCGGAGCGCGTGGTGAAGGAGGACGTCTATACCTCCATCCACATCGAGGAATACGAGATCGGCGCCCGCGACACCAAGCTCGGGCCCGAGGAAATCACGCGCGACATCCCGAACGTCTCCGAGGAAGCCCTGCGCAACCTCGGCCAGGACGGCGTGATCCGCATCGGCGCGGAGGTGAAGCCCGGCGACATCCTCGTCGGCAAGATCACCCCGAAGTCCGAGACCGAACTCGCCCCCGAGGAGCGCCTCCTGCGCGCCATCTTCGGCGAGAAGGCCGCCGACGTGAAGGACACCTCGCTGACGGTGCCCTCCGGCACCTACGGCATCGTGATGGACGTGAAGGTTTCCTCCCGCACCAAGGAGGCCGCCCGCGCCCGCGCCGCCGCCGCGCCCGCTGATTCCAAGAAGCAGGCCAAGGCCGTGGCTGAAGATTACAAGCGCCGCAAGGAAGAGCTCGTCACCGAATTGACCGAGGCGCTCGCCGCCCGCCTGCTCAACGAGAAGATCCCGCTCGACGTGGTCAACGCCGAGACGGGTGAGATCATCATCCCCGCGAACAAGAAGATCACCAAGGCCCTGCTGCAGAAGCTCGCCGAGGCGAACGATCACATCGAGATCGATCCCTCGCCGGTGCGCCAGCAGATCATGGAGATCGTGGGTGGCTACGAAGGCAAGTTCGCCGAGCTGGAAATGGAGCACGAGCGTGCGATCGACCGCGCCGAAGCCGGCGAAGAGATCGACCCCGGCATCATCAAGCAGGTGAAGGTCTATATCGCCTCGAAGCGCCGCCTTTCGGTCGGCGACAAGATGGCCGGCCGCCACGGCAACAAGGGCGTCGTCGCCCGCATCGTGCCGGAGGAGGACATGCCGTTCCTTTCTGACGGAACGCCCGTGGACATCTGTCTGAACCCGCTCGGCGTGCCCTCGCGCATGAACGTCGGTCAGGTGCTCGAAACCCACCTCGGCGTCGCTGCCAAGGCCCTCGGGTTCAAGGTCGCCACGCCCGTGTTCGACGGCATCCAGGAGAAGCAAATCTTCGACTACCTCAAGGACGCGAAGAAGAAGCCCGGCTACACCTGGATCCAGGACAACGGCAAGGCGCGGCTCATCGACGGCCGCACCGGCGAGATGTTCGACCAGGAGATCGTGGTCGGCTACATCTACATGCTGAAGCTCGGCCACTTGGTCGCGGACAAGATCCACGCCCGCGCCGTCGGCCCCTACTCGCTCGTGACGCAGCAGCCCTTGGGTGGAAAAGCCCAATACGGCGGCCAGCGCTTCGGCGAAATGGAAGTCTGGGCGCTCCAAGCCTACGGCGCCGCCTACACGCTGCAGGAACTCCTGACCGTGAAGTCCGACGACGTGCAGGGCCGCCAGCGCATCTACGAGAGCATCGTGAAGGGCGAGAACACCCTCGAGGCCGGCACGCCGGAATCGTTCAACGTGCTCATCAAGGAAATGCAGTCGCTCGGCCTCGACGTGAAGGTCGGCTCCAAGACCGCCAACACCGCTCCCTCGGCCTCCATCATTCCCGAGTTCGCCACTTCAAGCGTGATGTAACGCCCGCCAGCGAACCGGTCAGTGATCCATCGGGCCTCTTTCCCAACCCTGTTAATCCTGAAATCCTGTAATCCTGTCTCCCTTGCTCCGCGCCCGTAAGAGCGCGGTGCATTTTCCAACAGGATTCCGAAAGAGGTTCGTTTCGTCCGTTCCCGTTTTGTCCGTTTGCCCGCGCCGCCGGGGCGCGATTCTCCCACCCCGGCACCCTCGTCTCCATGATCGAAACGCATCCCCGCGAGTCGCATTCCCCCCGTGAGTTCATCGGCGAAGAGCGCGCCGCCGCCTTCGACCAAGTCGCGATTTCCATCGCGTCGCCCGATTCCATCCGCCAGTGGAGCCGCGGCGAGGTCAAGAATCCCGAGACCATCAACTACCGCACGTTCAAGCCCGAGCGCGGCGGCCTGTTCTGCGAGCGCATCTTCGGCCCCACCCGGGACTGGGAGTGCGCGTGCGGCAAATACAAGCGCATCAAGCACAAGGGCGTGATCTGCGACCGCTGCGGCGTCGAGGTCACTCTCTCGCGTGTCCGCCGCGAGCGCATGGGCCACATCGAGCTGGCCGTGCCGGTGATCCACATCTGGTTCTACAAGTGCACGCCGTCGCGCATCGGCTTGATGCTCGACATGTCGAGCCGCCAGCTCGAGCGCGTGATCTACTACGAGGACTACATCGTCATCGATCCGGGCGGCACGCCGCTCACGAAGAATCAACTCCTCACCGAGCCGGAATACCGCGAGGCCCAGGCGCAATACGGCGAGGGCTCGTTCGTCGCCGGCATGGGCGCCGACGCCATCAAGACGCTCATGATGAGCATCGATCTCGCCACGCTTCAAAAGGAGATGGAGATCGCGATGGGCAACACCAAGTCCAAGCAGCTCCGCAAGAAGCTCTCGAAGCGTCTCAAGCTCGTCATCGGCTTCCAGCACTCGAAGACGCGCCCCGAATGGATGATCATGGACGTGCTTCCGGTCATCCCGCCGGATCTGCGCCCGCTGGTGCCGCTCGAGGGCGGCCGCTTCGCCACGTCCGATCTCAACGATCTCTACCGCCGCGTCATCAACCGGAACAACCGGCTCAAGAATCTCCTCCAGCTCAAGACCCCCGACGTCATCATCCGCAACGAGAAGCGGATGCTCCAGGAGGCCGTCGATGCCCTGATGGACAACGGCCGCCACGGCCGCGCCGTCACCGGCGCCGGCAACCGTCCGCTCAAGTCCCTGTCCGACATGCTCAAGGGCAAGGGCGGCCGCTTCCGCCAGAACCTGCTCGGCAAGCGCGTGGATTACTCCGGCCGCTCGGTCATCGTGATCGGGCCGGAGCTGAAGATCCACCAGTGCGGCCTGCCGAAGAAGATGGCGCTCGTGCTGTTCGAGCCGTTCATCATCCGCCGGCTCAAGGAGCTGGGCTACGTCCACACCGTTCGCTCGGCCAAGAAGCTCATCGAGCGCCAGACCGTCGAGGTCTGGGACATTCTTGAGGAGGTCACGAAGGGCCATCCGGTGCTCCTCAACCGCGCGCCGACGCTCCATCGCCTCTCGATCCAGGCCTTCGAGCCGGTGCTCATCGAGGGCGAGGCCATCCGCATTCATCCGCTCGTCTGCACGGCCTACAACGCCGACTTCGACGGTGACCAGATGGCCGTCCACGTTCCGCTGTCGATCGAGGCCCAGATGGAGGCGCGCATGCTGATGCTCGCGCCGAACAACATCTTCTCGCCTTCCTCCGGCAAGCCAATCACCACGCCCTCGCAGGACATCCCGCTGGGCTGCTACTACCTCACGCAGGAGCCGCGCCTCGCCGAGGGCGAGAAGGCCCCGGCACGCGTGTCGCTGTTCTCCGAGCCGAGCGAGGTGGAGTTCGCCCTTTCCGAGGGCACGCTGCGCGTCCACGACCGCATCCGCTTCCGCAATCCCGATCTCGGCAAGAAATCGACCTTCGGCGACACGGACAAGCGCATCCTCGAGACCACCGTCGGCCGCGTGATCTTCAACGAGATCTGGCCCGAAGGCCTCGGCTTCATCAACCGCGTCGTCGGCAAGGAGCAGCTTTCGGACATCATCCTGCGCACCTACCAGCTCGTGGGCCAGGACCGCACCGTGGTGATTCTCGACCGCCTCAAGGACGCGGGCTTCTACTGGGCCATGCGCGCCGGCGTCTCGATCGGCATCGCCGACATGATCATCCCGCCGGACAAGCGCCGCGTCCTCGACGACGCGGGCCGCTCGGTCGCGACGGCCGAAAAGCAGTTCCGCAACGGCCTCATCACCGACGGCGAGCGCTACAACAAGGTCGTGGACATCTGGACCCAGGCTTCCGAGGAAGTCACCAAGATGGTGTTCTCGGCGCTGCAATACAACGCCGGCAAGCGCGAGGCCAATCCCGTGTGGATGATGGTGGACTCGAAGGCGCGCGGCAACCGCAACCAGATCAAGCAGCTCGCCGGCATGCGCGGCCTCATGGCCAAGCCCGACGGCTCGATCATCGAGCAGCCCATCATGGCCAACTTCCGCGAGGGCCTCTCGGTGCTGGAATACTTCATCTCCTCGCACGGCGCCCGCAAGGGCTTGGCCGACACGGCGCTCAAGACCGCCGACTCCGGCTACATGACCCACAAGCTCGTGGATGCCGCGCAGAACGTGATCATCACCGAGGAGGATTGCGGCACCACCAGCGGCATCACCGTGCGCGCCATCTACGACGGCGACCAGGAGGCCGTGGGCCTCTCGGCCCGCGTGTTCGGCCGCGTCTCGTGCGAAACCGTGAAGGATCCCGTGGCCGGCACCGTGCTGGTCCGTCTCAACGACCTCATCGACGAGAAGACCTCGCATTCCATCGAGAACCTTGGCATCGAGCAGTTCAAGATCCGCTCCGTGCTGACCTGCGAGACCGAGCGCGGTGTTTGTGCCCGCTGCTACGGCAAGAACCTCGCCACCGGCCAGATGGTGAAGCTCGGCGAGGCCGTCGGCATCATCGCCGCGCAGTCCATCGGCGAGCCTGGCACGCAGTTGACCATGCGCACGTTCCACACCGGCGGCGCGGCGTCGCAGACGTTCAAGCAGCCGATCCTCAAGGCCAAGAGCGAGGGCGAAGTGCGCTACGTGGACCTCCGCGTGGTGCAGGAGACGGGCGGCAAGTTCGTCGCCCTCAACAAGACCGGCGCCATCGTCATCAACGGCAAGGACGGCCGCGAGCTGGAGCGCTACAACATCGTGCTCGGCTCCCTCATCTCCGTGGCCGACGGCGGTCACGTCAAGAAGGGCGAGGCCTTCGCGCAGTGGGATCCCTACAACCTGCCGCTCCTCACGGAGAAGGCCGGCCGCGTGGAGTTCCGCGACATGATCACCGGCGTCACCGTGAAGCGTGAGACCGACGCCCAGGGCAACATCGCCACCGTGGTCATCGAGCATAAGGAAGACCTCCACCCGCAGGTGGTCATCGCCAGCGAGAAGGACGGCACCGTTCTCGCCTCCTACTCCGTGCCCGCCGGCGCGTTCGTGGTGGTGGACGAGGGACAAACGGCCGCTGCCGGCCAGCTCCTCGCCAAGACCCCGCGCAAGATCGCCAAGGCCAAGGACATCGTCGGCGGCCTCCCCCGCGTGGCCGAGCTCTTCGAGGCTCGCCGCCCGAAGGACGCCTGCGAGATCGCCAAGATCGACGGCACCGTCGAGCTCGGCGGCACCGTGCGCGGCAAGCGCAAGCTGATCCTCACCGACCCGGTCACCGGCAACGAAGAGGAACACCTGATCCCGGCCAACAAGCACATCATCGTGTCCCGCGGTGACCTCGTGAAGAAGGGCCAGCAGCTCACCGACGGCGCCGTGGTCCCGCAAGAGATTCTCGAGATCCTTGGGCCACAGGTGCTCCAAGAGCACTTGGTCAACGAGGTCCAGGAGGTTTACCGCCTCCAGGGCGTTGAGATCAACGACAAGCACATCGAGATCATCATCCGCCAGATGCTCCGCAAGGTGAAGATCACCGATCCGGGCGACACCACGCTCCTCTGGGGCGACCAAGTGGACCGCATGGACTTCGAGCAGGAGAACAAGCGCGTCGTCACCCAAGGCGGCAAGCCCGCCGAGGCCACGCCGGTTCTCATGGGCGTCACGAAGGCTTCGCTGGAGACCGATTCGTTCATCTCCGCCGCGAGCTTCCAGGACACCACGCGCGTGCTCACCGAGGCCGCCACGCTCGGCAAGGTGGACTTGCTGCGCGGCTTCAAGGAGAACGTGATCATGGGCCATCTCATCCCCGCCGGCACCGGCTTCCCCGGCCACCGCACCGTGGAGATCGAGCACACCGGCGAGCCGCTGCCCGATCTGCCCTCGCAAGACCCCGAGGACGAGTTTGCCCAGCTCGCCAGCTAGGAATCCCTCATGCAGGGGCACGGAGGCCGCGGAATTTCCGCTCTCCGTGCCCTTTGTGTTTCGGTGATATCCTGTCGTGTGGGATAGCTCAGAGGAATTGCTTGCTCTTTCGCGAACTTGTTCTTAATTCCCGGCCCTTCTTTTCCGACCCGCCTGTTTTTCTGACCGCTTTTCTATGACCGTCGCTCCGCCGTCCGACGAAATTTTGATCGAACTCCTCGAAGCTGGAGTGCATTTCGGCCATCAGTCGCGTCGCTGGAATCCGCGGATGAAGCCGTTCATCTTCGAGAAGCGCAACCAGATCCACATCGTGGATCTCACCCGCACGGCCGAGAGGTTGACCGCGGCGTGCGAGTTTCTGACCAGCGTCGCCAAGGCGCGCGGCAAAGTGCTTTTTGTCGGATGCAAAAAGCAGGCGCAAGAAGCGGTGAAGGAGGCCGCCACGGCCGCCGGCCAGTTCTATATCAACCAGCGCTGGCTGGGTGGCACGCTGACCAACAACTCCACCATCAAGCGTTCCATCGCGCGGATGAAGATGCTCGAGACCATCGAGACCTCCGCCGAGGGCAAGCGCATGACCAAGAAGGAGCATGTCATGGCGAAGCGTGAGCTTATCAAGCTCCAGCACAACTTGCTCGGCATTCGCGACATGGATCGCCTGCCGGACGCCGTGATCATCGTGGACACCGCCCGCGAGATGAACGCGGTGCTGGAGACCAAGAAGCTCAACATCCCCACCGTCGGCATCGTGGACACGAATGCCGACCCGTCGCTCATCACCTATCCGGTGCCGGGCAACGACGATGCCATCCGCGCCATCCGCGTGATTCTCCAGAAGTTCGTGGACGCCCTCGTCGAGGGTGCCGGCGAGACCGGCGGCAAGGCCGAGCGCGAAAGCCTCATGGGCGTATCCGCCTGAGTTTTTGCCACGGAGGCACGGAGATCACGGAGGAAAAATTTCATTCCTTTCCTCAGCGGCCTCGGATGACCTCCGGGGCCGTTTTTGTCTCCCCTCATTGCCGGTCCTCCCTCGTTTTTCCCTTTCCCCCTCCGTGATCTCCGTGCCTCCGTGGCAAACTTTTTAACCTCCATCCCCGCCGCCCATGTCTGAAATCTCCGCCGCCATCGTCAAGACTCTCCGCGACCGCACCAACGCCGGCATGATGGACTGCAAGAAGGCCCTTACCGAGGCCGCCGGCGACTTGGACGCCGCCGAGACCCTCCTGCGCAAGAAGGGCATCGCGTCCGCCGGCAAGAAGGCCTCGCGCGCCGCCAATGAGGGCATCATCGCCTCCTATATCCACATGGCCGGCCGCGTCGGCGTGCTGATCGAGGTGAATTGCGAAACCGACTTCGTGGCCAAGAACGACAACTTCCGCGACTTCGTGAAGGACCTCACGCTGCACATCGCCGCCGCCTCGCCCGTGTGCGTGAGCCGCGAGCAGGTGCCGGCCGCCCTGCTGGAGCGCGAGCGCGACATCGCCCGCAATTCCGACAAGGTGAAGGGCAAGCCCGCCGCCATCCTCGACAAGATCGTGGAGGGCACGATCGAGAAGTATTACGCCACCGCCTGCCTGCTGGAGCAGCCCTTCATCAAGAACGACAAGCAGACCGTGAAGGACTTCGTCGCCTCGAAGATCGCCGAGTTGGGCGAGAACATCGTGGTCCGCCGCTTCGTCCGCTACCAGGTTGGCGAGTCGGTGGATTGATCTCCACCCCGGCCTCGCAACCCCAGCCACCGGCGCGCCGCCCCCTCGGGGCCGCGCGCCGTTTCATTCTCGCCTCGCCAGCGGCTTGGGCTAGGTTGCGCGCCTCTTTTCGCGTCCCCCGGCGCGATGCCTTCAACCTTTCACCCTTCCCTTCGCCATTCGCATGGATCGCAGAGTCGTCATCACGGGCATCGGCATCCTCACGCCGGTCGGCAATGATCTTCCCACGTTCTGGGACGCCCTTTCCCACGGTCGCAGCGGCATCGGCCCGATCACCCTCTTCGACACCTCGGCCTACGACTGCAAGATCGGAGGAGAGGTGAAGAATTTCGAGCCGTCGAAGGAATTTCGGAACCCCAAGGACGCCCGCCGCGCCGACCGCTACTCGCAACTCATGGTTGGTGCCTCGCGCCGAGCAGTGATCGACGGAGGACTGGAAGGATGGCAAGGCATCGACCTCGACCGCGCCGGCTGCTATCTCGGCTCGGGCATCGGCGGCCTCAAGAGCATCGAGGACCAGCACACCAATCTCATCCAGAAGGGTCCCAATCGCGTATCGCCCTTCATGATCCCGATGATGATCGCCAACATCGCCTCCGGCCTCGTGGCGATGGAATACGGCCTGCGCGGCCCGAACATCTCGATGGTCACCGCCTGCGCGTCCTCGAACAACACGCTGGGCGAGGCGTGGCGCACCATCAAGTTCGGCGATGCCGACCTCTTCCTCGCCGGCGGCTCCGAGGCCGCCATCGCGCCGCTGGGCCTTTCCGGCTTTGGCAACATGAAGGCCCTGTCCACGCGCAACGACGACCCCACGGCCGCCTCGCGTCCCTTTGATCGCTCCCGCGATGGCTTCGTGCTCGCCGAGGGTGCCGGCGTCATGGTGGTCGAGGAATTGGAGCACGCCAAGAAGCGCGGCGCGCGCATCTACGCCGAACTCGCTGGCTACGGCCTCTCCTGCGACGCCTACCACATGACTGCCCCCACGCCAGACGGCTCTGGCGCGGCCTTGGCCATGACGATGGCCATGCGCCACGCCGGCGTCACCCCCGAGCAGGTGGACTACCTCAACGCTCACGCCACTTCCACGCCGGTCGGCGACATCGCCGAGACCACCGCCATCAAGCGCGCCTTCGGCGAGGCGGCGAAGAAATCCTTGGTCGTTTCCTCCACCAAGTCGATGACCGGCCATACCCTCGGCGCCGCCGGCGCGGTGGAACTAGCCGCCTGCCTGATGGCGATGCGCGACAGCCTGGTCCCGCCGACGATCAACTTTCACGAGCCTTCGCCCGAGTGCGACCTCGACTACGTGCCTAACGTGGCCCGCGAGCGCCCCATCCGCGTGGCGATGAGCAACTCCTTCGGCTTCGGCGGCCACAACGCCACGATCGTCGTGAAGAAGTTCGAGGACTGAGTTTTGCAGCGCGAGGTCTATATGGAGTGCGGGAGCTTGCTCCCGCTTTTAACGCGGCAACAACCTCAGCCGGGGCCGCGGCATCATCACGGGGCGCCGTGCCGTAGAAAGGCGTGTTGAGAACGGGCGCGAGCTCCCGCACTCCATATAGACCTCACGCCGCCGACGAGTCCTGTAGCTGCGCCCGAGACTCTAGCCACGCCTCAGCATCCGGCACGCGGTTGAAGACCTTGCCAAGGATACCGCGGTTGGTCGCTACGGTCTCGCCGAAGAGATTCTCGGGCAATTGATCCAGCTCGGTGTCCACGAAGGCGATCGCGATCCCCCCCATCCCCACCTCGCGCAGCCGCGAAGCCACCTCGAACACCTCGAAGGCCGTGGGCTTCTGCTTCAGCTCCTCGATCACGAGCACTCGCCCCGCCCCGCGCGCCCGGCACTCCACGCCGATCTCCGCCCAGTAAGCCAGCGAGATCGCCACGCTGTCCGCGTCGCCCGAGACCCGCGCGACGAGGTAATGATCGCGCAACTCGAACTCCAAGCGGTAAAGCTTCGCGTTGTCCATGGCAGCAAAGTCAACTCCCCGATGACAAAGCAAGGATCGCACCGCCGTCCATCCTTGACCCTATCTCAAAGCAAGAAGGAGTGACCTCCATCTGCTCTGCGCCGCCGGTGACGCCGCCTCGCCTTGCGCCCTCCCCGGCGCTCGCCTCATTCCCCGCTCCTGATGATCCAGCGCTTCCTTCTTCCCGCGCTTGCCGCGGTCGCCCTCGTCGCCCCGGCCGCGCGCGCCGACGTGTCCGAAGTCCGCAAGAGCGTCTTCCGCATCACCACCACGATGCAAGGCTCCGACTGGCGCGCACCCTGGAATCCCGGCGGCATCGGCCGCGGCGTCGGCGCCGGCTTCCTCATCGCCGGCGGGCGCATCATGACGAACGCTCACGTCGTCTCTGATGCCCGCTTCATCGAGATCGAGCGCGAGGCCGACCCGAAGAAATACCCCGCCGTCGTCGAGTTCGTCGCCAACGATTGCGACCTCGCCGTGCTCAAGGTGCTCGACCCCTCCTTCAAGAAAGACATCCGCGAGCTGGAGTTCGGCGGCATCCCCGCGCTGGAATCCGACGTGACCGCCCTCGGCTACCCCATCGGCGGCGAGCATCTCTCCGTGACCCGCGGCGTCGTGTCCCGCGTGGACTACCAGCCCTACTCGCACTCCTCGGTCGATTCCCACCTCGCCATCCAGATCGACGCCGCCATTAATCCCGGTAACTCCGGCGGCCCCGTGGTGCAGAACAACAAGGTCGTCGGCGTCGCCTTCCAGGGCTACTCCGGTGACGTGGCCCAGAACGTCGGCTACATGATCCCCACGCCGGTCATTCAGCGTTTCCTGACCGATATCTCGGATGGCCGCTACGACCGCTACGCCGATTTGGCCGTCACCACCTTCGCCCTCCTCAACCCCGCCCAGCGCCGCGCGCTCGGCCTCGATCCGAACGACGACAAGGGCGTGCTCGTCACCGCCGTGATGCCCGGCGGCTCCGGCGACGGCGTGATCAAGCGCGGCGACGTGCTCCTCTCCATCGACGGCCTGCCGGTCTTCTCGGACGCCTCCGTCATCATGGACGGCGACCGCGTGGAGATGCCCGAGGTCGTCGAGCGCAAATTCAAGGGCGACAAGGTTTCGTTCACCCTCCTGCGCGATCGCAAGGAGCAGAAGGTGGATGTCGTGGTCAAGCCGGCCGACCCCTATCTCATCCAGGCCTTCTCCTACGGCCAGCGCCCGCGCTTCGTGATGTTCGGCGGCTGCGTCTTCCAGCCGCTCAACCGGAACCTGATGGCCGCCTTCAACTTCGACGACCTTCACGTCCGCTACTTCTACAATTATTTCGTGCTCGACCAGCTCCACGTCGAGCGCCCCGAGGTCGTCATCTTCTCCTCGATCCTTCCAGACCCGGTGAACTCCTACCTTTCCCCGCTGCGCGGCACCGTGGTGGATACCGTGAACGGAAAGAAGATCACCCGCCTCGAAGACCTGCGCGACGCCCTGGAGGGCGACGCCCCCACCATCGTGATCCGCGTGCTCGGCCAGGGTCGCCCCGTCGTCCTGGAGCGCGCCGCCGTGGACGCCGCGCGCGATCGCATCAAGCAGCGCTACTCCGTGGCCGAGGAGGCCTACCTCGGGAACGACGCTCCCTCCGAACCGCCGGCCAAGCAGCCTGTGGCCACTACGGCGAAGAAGGAATAACCGCAGGCGGAAGGTTCATCCCCCATTCACACCCGCTCAGGCGCGGCCGGTTTCTGTAGGGCTTCGGCCGGGCCCGGGGAGGGCGCGGCGTCCCGCCCGCCGCGGATCGGCGTCTCGCCGAACGCATCCGCCGGTTTCTGCCCGGTGCACCGGATAGAAGC
>CALMOL010000081.1 GCA_937871685.1 uncultured Verrucomicrobiota bacterium | reverse complement strand
GGGATGTGGGGAAGGGGTTTGGGTTGTGGGGGAAGACGCATGCTGAGGGCTGCGCATGTAGGGGAGAAGAATATTTTGGTGAGCGCTTCCGCGCTCCGCGGTGGCGACGTGGGAGCGAAAGCTCCCGAGGGTCAGCTCTGTCTCTTCGGGAACACGCTGCGTTCGCCGGCCAAGCGCTGACCGTCGCCACAACCACGCGTGGAAGCAACGGGGTTGCCCATTCAACGGCTCTCTGTGAACGTCACGCGATATGGAATACACGCGCGACGTGTTGCAGCAGATGATCGACGATAAGATCGAAGAGAGCGATCAACTCGATTACAAGCGTGCCGGTTCACTCGACCGCCGCGACCCGAAAACGGGTCAGGATAAAACTCATGACAATTCATTGAGTTGGACGCCGTCGGATTTCCTCGCCGCTTCCGCGACGATTGCGCGGCGGTCCTCCTCTTCCTCGGGGTGCGCGGGGCGGCGAAGGGCCAGCACGGCGTCGCGGGCGCGCATGAGAAACGGGTCCTTCTCCTCGCCCGGCGCGAGGTGGATCGGCGCGCCGATCCACACGCTGCCCAGCATGGGCACCGGCAGCACCTGGCCCTTGGGCAGGATGCGGTTCATGTTTTCCAGCCACACGGGCACGAGATCTACCTTCGGACGCGCGGACGCGATCCGGTAGAGGCCGGACTTGAAGGGCATCGGGTCGCCGCCCGGCCCGCGCGTGCCCTCGGGGAAGATGATGAGCGAGTCGCCCTGGTCCAAGGCGCCGATCATTTCCGCGATGGGATCATCGTCGTCCGGGTTGGCGCGGGTGCGGTTGATGAGCAGCGCGTTGACGACGTGCTGGGCGATGTAGCGCTTGAACGGGGACGACCAGTAGTCCTTCGCCGCCACCGGCCGGGTGCGGCCGCGGATGCGGCGCGGCATGGCGCACCACATGATGAGGCCGTCGAGGTGGGAGGAATGGTTCGCGAAATACACGCGCTGCATCCCCTGCTCCGGCGTGCATCCGATCCAATGCGCGCGCGCGCCGGTGAGCACGCGGCCGATGGCGGTGAGGATGTGCTGGGCGACGAGCTTCATCTCGGGACGGGGAGGGACGCGCCAGTTTGGGCGGCCGGGCGCGGCGGGCGAGGGGAAGTTTATCCGTCGCGCGGGCCAGGCGGCGGAATCCCTTGCGGGCCAGGCGCGCTCTGCTTATCACGTCCTTCCCCTCGCCGGCACCCCCTGCCGCGCGCCTTTCCGCCGGTTCCCCTCCTGCCCGTCCCCTGCCCTCGCCATGGCCAAGAAACTCACCCCGAAGCCGGCCAAGAAGGCCGCGAAGAAACCCGCCGCTGCCGCCGCGGCGAAGCCCTCCGACCACATCGAGTCGCACCTCGTCGAGAAGCGCGTGTTCAAGCCGTCGCGCGCCTTCGCCAAGCAGGCGCACGTGCCGTCGCTGGACGCCTACCGCGACGAGTGGAAGCGCTCGCTGCGCTCGCCCGACAAGTTTTGGGCCGGCGAGGCCAAGGGCCTCCTGTGGCGCAAGAAGTGGAAGACCGTGTGCGAGTGGAAGCCGCCCTTCGCGAAGTGGTTCAGCGGCGGCCGGCTCAACGTGGCCGAGAACTGCGTGGACCGGCACTGCGCCGGCCCCGACAAGAACAAGGCGGCGATCATCTGGGAGGGCGAGCCGGGCGAGACGCGCACGATCACCTACAGCCAGCTCCGGCGCGAGGTGGCCAAGTTCGCCAACGTGCTCAAGCGCAACGGCGCCAAAAAGGGCGACCGCGTCCTCATCTACATGCCGCTCATTCCCGAGGCGGCCATCGCGATGCTCGCCTGCGCACGCATCGGCGCGGTGCACTCGGTGGTCTTCGGCGGATTTTCCTCCGAGAGCATCAAGGACCGCGCGCTGGATTCCGGCGCCACGATGATCGTCACGGCGGATGGCGGCTACCGGCGCGGCGCCATCGTGCCGCTCAAGCAGAACGTGGACAACGCGCTCAAGGACGGCTCCACGGGCGTGAAGCGAGTGATCGTGTTCCGCCGCGCGCACAACGAGATCCACATCGAGGAAGGGCGCGACGTGTGGTGGCACCGCGAGATGGACTACGTGACCCCCGACTGCCCGCCCGCGGAGCAGGAATCCGAGGACCCGCTCTTCATCCTCTACACGAGCGGCTCCACCGGGAAGCCCAAGGGCATCCTCCACACCACCGCCGGCTACCTCCTGGGCGCCCAGGTGACGACGCGCAACGTCTTCGACCTGCGTCCGGACGACGTTTATTGGTGCACCGCCGACGTGGGCTGGATCACCGGCCACACGTATCTCGTCTATGGCCCGCTCGCGAACGGCGCCACGGTGCTGATGTATGAGGGCGCGCCCAACTGGCCGGAGCCGGACCGGTTCTGGCGCATCATCGCGCAGCACGGCGTGACGATCCTCTACACCGCGCCCACGGCGATCCGCGCGTTCATCAAGTGGGGCAACGAGTGGCCGGCCAAGCACGATCTTTCCTCGCTGCGCCTCCTGGGCACGGTGGGCGAGCCGATCAACCCCGAGGCGTGGATGTGGTATCACCAGGTCATCGGCGGCGGCCGCTGCCCGATCGTGGACACCTGGTGGCAGACCGAGACCGGCGCGATCATGATCACGCCGCTGCCCGGCGCCACGCCCACCAAGCCCGGCACCGCCACGCTGCCCTTCTACGGCGTGGACGCCGCGATCGTGGACGACGCCGGCCGGGAGCTCGGCGCGAACGAGGGCGGCAAGCTCGTGGTCCGCAAGCCGTGGCCCTCGATGCTGCGCGGCGTGTGGGGCGATCCGAAGCGCTACAAGGAGCAGTATTGGACCGAATACTCGAAGCAGGGCTTCTACTTCACCGGCGACGGCGCGCGGCGCGACGAGGACGGATATTTCTGGATCACGGGCCGCATCGACGACGTGCTCAACGTGGCCGGCCACCGCCTGGGCACCGCCGAGGTGGAGAGCGCGCTGGTCTCGCACGAGGCCGTGGCCGAGGCCGCCGTGGTAGGCTGCCCCGACGAGATCAAGGGCCAGGGCGTGGCCGCCTTCGTGACGCTCAAGGGCGGCATGAAGGCCGACAAGGACCTCAAGGAAAAGCTGCGCCGGCACGTGTCCGAGATGATCGGCCCCATCGCGAAGCCCGACCAGATTCGCTTCACGGATGCGCTGCCCAAGACGCGCTCGGGCAAGATCATGCGCCGCCTGCTCAAGCAGATCGCCGCCGGCCAGACGGTCTCCGGCGACACGACCACGCTGGAGGACCTCAACGTGCTGGCGCGCCTCCAGGCGGCGGACGACGAGTGAGCGCGTTTTCGTTGGAATATTCCGTCGCGATGCTTCGCGGTTGGGAAGTGAACTCATCCTGCAATCAGAGCTAGGCGACGCAGCCGCGTAGCGGCGTCCGACGATAGCCCAGCGCTTCAGCGCTGGGTCTGCGTGACCGACATGGTCAGCGTCGCGTCAGCGACGCCCGAGTCCCCGCGGCGGGATGCTCGGCCGTCGCTGCGCGACAGGAATCCAAGAAGCACGCGAAGTGCCCGCGCAGAAGCGCCGGGCTATCGTCGGATCGCCGCTACGCGGCTTGAAGCCACGCGTTCATTCACGCGCAGGCGTGAGTTGCAACCGCGGAGCCACTCACGCCGTTCCTCCGTATTCCCCTCGAAAGCGAAATACTCCTCTTTCGTGCAGCAGCTTGGAGGGGCGGTTTCCACACTCCCGCCGCCAGCTTGCCACGCCGCCTCCTACCCGTCACCCGTTGATCTCTTTCAGCCGGATGCACGCGGCGCGGCGAAGGCCGGTCTCGTCCCAAGGAACCCACGGCGGCTGCGCGGCCTTGCACTCCTCGATGGCGTAGGCGCAGCGCGGGTGGAAGCGGCAGCCGGCCGGCGGATTCAGCGGCGAGGGCGGGTCGCCCGCCAGGATCACGCGGCGCGCGGCGCGGTCTCGCTCCCGCGCGGGGTTCGGGATCGGGACGGCCGATACGAGCGCCTTCGCGTAGGGATGCAGCGGGCGCTCGAAGACCTCCGCGGCCGGGCCGATCTCCACGAGGCGGCCGAGATACATCACGGCGATCCGGTCGGCGACGTGCTTCACGACCGAGAGGTCGTGCGAGATGAAGATCATCGTCAGGTTCCGCTCGCGCACCAAGCGGGCGATGAGGTTCAAAATTTGCGCCTGGATCGAGACGTCGAGCGCGCTCACCGGCTCGTCGGCGATGATGACCTGCGGCTCCACGGCTAGCGCGCGGGCGATGGCGATGCGCTGGCGCTGCCCACCGGAAAATTCGTGCGGATACTTGCGCTGGAAACGCGCCGCCATGCCCACCGTCTCCAGCAGCGCGCCGACACGCCGCGGCAGCTCGGTCGCGGGCACGCTTCGGTGCGCGGTCATCGCCTCGGCGAGGCAGTCATAGACCGTCATGCGCGGGTTCAGCGACGCATAAGGGTCCTGAAAGATCATCTGGAAATCCGTGCGCGCGTGCCTCAAGGCCTCGCCGCGCAGCGCGGTGAGGTCGCGCCCGGCGAGGAGCACACGGCCGGCCGTCGGCGGGATAAGCTGGAGCACGGTGCGGCCGAGCGTGGACTTGCCGCAGCCGGACTCGCCCACGAGCCCAAGCACCTCCCCGCGCGCGAGCGTGAGCGACACGCCGTCCACCGCGCGGACGGTGCCGACGCGGCGCTTGAAGAGGAAGCCCTTCTCGACCGGGAAATGGGTCTCGACGTCGCGCAGCTCGAAGAAGGGCGCCCCTAGCGCCGGCGCATCCGCCGCGGACGCGGCCGTGACTTCCACGGCGGCGGACGGGACCGGGCGCTCCGACGCCGCGACCGACGGATTCGGGGCGACGGCAACGGGCACGACATCCGTGGCGCTGCCTTTGCCGGCGCGGCGCGAGCGGCCGTCGCGGCGCGGCGGTCCGCCTCGTTGCGGGGCTGGTTTCACGGCGCGGCCCGTGGAGCGGTTCGCCGCCCGCCACGCGGGCGGGCGGCACGAGATGATCTGGCGCTTACTTCGTCGGCGGCGTGGGCGCGGGGACCGTCATGTTGCCGGCCGGCGGGGCGGCAGCATCCTTGATGGCAATCAGTTCGACCTCGAAGACCAGCACGGAGTTCGGCGGGATGCTTGGGCGGCCCTGCTCGCCGTAGGCGAGGTTCGCCGGGATGAAGAGCTGGTATTTCGAGCCCGTTTTCATGAGCTGGAGCGCCTCGGTCCAGCCGGCGATCACGCCGGTCACGGGGAAGGAGGCCGGCTCGTTGCGCTTGTAGGAGGAGTCGAACTCGGTGCCATTGAGAAGCGTGCCCTTGTAATGGACCGTGACCGTGTCGGTGCTTTTCGGCACCGGGCCGGTGCCTTCCTTCATCACCTTGTATTGCAGGCCGGAGGCGGTGGTCTGCACGCCTTCCTTGCCCTTGTTGGCGGCCAGGAAGTCATCGCCCTCCTTCTTCATGCCCGCGGACTGCTGCTGGCGCTGGGCGGCCACCTTCTGCTGCATCTCGCTCTGGAAGGCGGTGAGCACTTGGCGCACCTCGGCCTCGCTCAGCTTCGTGGGCGAGCCCTTGAGCAC
>CALMOL010000080.1 GCA_937871685.1 uncultured Verrucomicrobiota bacterium | reverse complement strand
GGTGGGATCGGGCATGATGACGAATGATGCGGAGAGAAAACGGGGGTCAGCGACGAGTTTGGAGCAGAAGCGCGAGATACTGGCCGTAGCGGCGGCGGAGTTGCTCGGCGAGTTCAAGAAGAGCGCCGGGTCCGACGGCGGCAAGGTCGTGCATCAGGTCAATGCACGCCACGCCATCCACCGGCATGTCGTCGCTCAACGAGCAAGGAAAGCACACGAAAGTGCGCGCCTTGCGCCCGAAGGCTCTCACGGTTCCCGGCGGGAGGGCCAGCGGATTTTTGGAAAACCGCGCGACGTATTTGTTGGGTTCCGATTCGTAGTCGGGAAGGCCGGTCAGCACGTAGGGCTTGCCGGAAGCAAAGGCGGTGCCAGCCGGCCCCCGACCGCGCCCGTCGCTGGAATAAATGGTGTTGCCGGCCAGGAGGCGCTCGCGTTCGGCGGAGGCCAGACCGCCTCCGGAATCGAGGTAACGGTAATTGGTGCACACCAGCCGCGGCGACGCGCGGTTTGGCTCGGGCGCAAACACCGAGACACGGATGGCGGCGGAGGGCCAGAACGTTTCGGGAATATCGGCGGAAAGGGCGCTGCCTCCGCGCGTCGTCAGCGCCAGCACCTCGATCTCGTCCTTGAAGGAATCGCACACGAACTCCAAGACCCGCGGCATCGACTTGTCGGCGGCGTGGATGCGCCGCAGCGCCAGCGGCGGCACGGTCTCCGACTTCTTCGAGCGATGACCCGTGTAGATGCGGATGCTTTGCTCGCGGTTTGGCTTGGGATAGATGACGAGGGGCTGCTCCGAGACGTGCCGTCGCGCGTCGCCATCGTCCAGCTCCCAAGACGCGAAGAAAGCTTCGGAGATCAGGATGTCGTAGGCATCCCCGAGCCGGGCGATGCGGTCGCAGTCGTTGGGTCCCGGGCCAACCACCTTTGGCTGGTCCACCGTGCTTTCGTCCTGTCGGAGCGGCAGGCCGAAGTGAACGAACTCCCCCAGCTCGATGCCCACGCGAAAGGCCATTCGGTTCTGCTCAAGCATGAACTTGATCCAGTCCACGGCCAAGTCGATCGCCACGCGCTGCAGGCAAATGTTGTCGCGCGGATCTGGCCAGCGCAGGGCGAGCATGGCGCCGTCCAGGGTGCTGCTCTTCACCAGGCAGTGCTCGCGCACGGTGCGGTGCCGCTCCAGGAAATCCCACATCTTGAGGATGACCCCCTGCTGGTCGCGCGGTCGCACGTTGGTGAAGTCCACGATCCCGCCGGAGAGAATGATGCCGTTGCGCGGCTCCGCGCGGATGATGGCTTGACGGGTGCCGGACGGATCCCGGAGGTTTACTTTCTCGGAGCTTGGCGCTTGTGGGTGAGGAGCGAGGTCCTCGCGTTCTTTTCGCCTTGCTCGCTGAAGAAGCTGGAGGGTGTCGCAAATCTCCTGCGCGAGCCGGGCCATTTGCTTCCCGAACTTGCCCATGAGAGAGCCGTCGCTTTTGGGCAAAGGCTCCTCGTCGGTGAAGAACTCCATGCCGCGGGCGTCTTGCGCAAACAGGGCCTGGACACGCTTGCGATCAACGGGTTCCAACAGCACCGGCCAGAGCCGGTCAATCTCGCCGAGTTCCGGGCGCTCCGACTGGGCCTCCTTGAACAGCCGGACTTCCTTCCGGCAGTAGCAGCCCCGGTGCAAGAACCCTTTCGAGACCAATCCGACGAACAAGGCGGATTTTTCCAACGCGTCGCGGTAATGCGCGTCGATCCCGGCATTGGATTTCAGCCGGTCCTGATCGAAGTAGATGTCGATGGCACCCTTGCGACCGAGAACGAGCGCGCACGCGTCGCGCAGGCGGTCGCGAAAGAAGACTGGCCAGGGCTTCTCGTGCTCCCCGTCGCGCACCATCCAGATGTCGGAAACGGAAGCGTAACTGAGGAAGACGTCGTGCTTGTAATCCCGGAGAAAGGCCATGGCGGCGACGCGTCGATGTTTCCAAGTGAGAGGTGACGTCGCGCTGCTTGCCGAATCGACCGCTCCGGAAGCATCCTCGCTTGGCGCGAGGTGGGCGCGACCCGCAAGGGACTAAGTTTTTTGAGAAGACGCGTCAATGCTTTCCAAAACATTTTTGTCGGCCGGGCTGAGCGCAGCCGGTCCGTTCACACCAGCTCGTCATACTTGCCGGCCTGCTGGAGGAGCTTGGCGATGAGGCCGGTCCAGCCGGTCTGGTGGCTCGCGCCGCGGCCGGAGCCGTCGTCGCCGTGGAAATATTCGTGGAAGAGGACGTTGTCGCGCCAGTGCGGATCGGTCTGCATCTTCTCGAAGCTGCCGAACACGGCGCGGCGGCCGGTCTCGTCGTCGCGGCGGAAGATGCGGGTGAGGCGGCGCGAGATCTCGAAAGCCACCTCCTTCAGGGTCATCATCTTGCCGGAGCCGGTGGGGCATTCCACGCGGAAGGAGTCGCCGAGGAAGTGGTGGAACTTTTGCAGCGACTCGATGAGCAGGTAGTTCATCGGCATCCACACGGGGCCGCGCCAGTTCGAGTTGCCGCCGAAGAGGCCGGTGCGCGACTCGGCGGGGTTGTAGTCCACGCGGTATTCGCGGCCGTCGATCTGGAGCGAGTAGGGCTCCTTCTCGTGGGCCTTCGAGAGGGAGCGGATGCCGTGGGGAGAAAGGAATTCGTTTTCGTCCAACATCCGCGCCAGGACGCGACGCAGCTTCTCGGGCGACACGATCGAGAACATGATGCGCGAGCCGTCGGCGTTCTCGAACATGAGGTTCGCGGTCTTCTCGGGGCGGTTCTCCTTGAACCACTGCGTGCGGCGCGAGAAGCCCTCCATTTGGTCGAGCATCCCGCGGTCCACCGTTTCCACGGCGAAGAGCGGGATGAGGCCGACCATCGAGCGCAGCTTGAGGCTTTTGTAGGTGGCGGAATCGGAGAAGTAGATCTGGTCGTAGTAGAAGCCATCGCCGTGGTTCCAGAGCGACTTGCGCCCGTTGCCGAACTCGTTCATCGCGCCGGCGATGGAGAGGAAGTGCTCGAAGAACTTCGACGCGATGTCCTCATAAACGTGGTTCTCCTTGGCCAGCTCGAGCGAGATGTTGAGCAGGTTGAGCGCATACATCGCCATCCACGAGGTGCCGTCGCTCTGCTCGAGGTAGCCGCCGGTGGGCAGGGGCTGCGAACGGTCGAAGACGCCGATGTTGTCCAGGCCGAGGAATCCGCCCTCGAACACGTTGCGGCCGGCAGGATCCTTGCGGTTGACCCACCAGGTGAAGTTGAGGAGCAGCTTTTGGAAAACGCGCTCGAGGAAGGAGCGGTCGCCCTCGGCCTTGCGCGCGTGGCGGTCGATGGTGAAGACGCGCCACGCGGCCCAGGCGTGCACGGGCGGATTCACGTCGGAGAAGTTCCACTCGTAGGCCGGGATCTGGCCGTTCGGGTGCATATACCATTCGCGCGTGAGCGTCACGAGCTGGCGCTTGGCGAAGTCCGCGTCCATCACCGCGAACGGGATCATGTGGAAGGCCAAATCCCACGACGCATACCAGGGAAACTCCCACTTGTCGGGCATGGAGATGACGTCGTCATTGAACAAGTGGCGCCAGCTGGAATTGCGGCCGGAAAGGCGCGCGGCCGGGGGCGCGGGTTGCTCGGGATCGCCGTCGAGCCAGTCCTGCACGGAGTATTGGAAGGTCTGCTTGCTCCAGAGCATGCCGGCGAAGGCTTGGCGCTGGACGAGCTTTGAATCCGGGTCCATGCCGCCGGGGCAGAGCGCGCCCCAGAACTCGTCGGCCTCGGCCACGCGCCGGGCGAAGACCGCGTCGAAGACCTCGCCGAGCGGGTCGGGGCCGGCCTCGGCCGGGGTGGGGGTGAGGCGGAGCTTGAGGACGAACTCGCCGCCCGGCGGGAGCACGCGGCGGTAGCGGAGGCCGGCCTTGGTGCCCGAGAGCATCGGGTTCACCGCGGCGTTCTCGCCGTTCACCACGAAGCGGTGGAAGGCGTCCTTGACGAAGGGCTGCGGGTTGGGCGAGTCGAAGAGGCGGGCGACGTTGGTCTCGTTCTCGGTGAAGAGGAGGTTGTCCGGCGCAGGCGCGAGGAGGTGCATCTGCGCGAGCTGCGGATGCACGCACCGCAGGGACACGATCCCGGCCGGCGAGCCGGCCTCCACCGTGATCGCCGGATGCACGAGGAAGCAGAACTTGCCGAAGGACCAGATGTTCCGGAACCAGAGCTGCGGCACGAGGTGGACCGGCGCGGGGTCCGGCCCGCGGTTCGTGACGGTCAGGCGGATGAGGGTCTCGTCGAGGCCGCCCTTGGCGTATTCGACGACGCAGTCGAAGTAGCGGTTGTCGTCGAAGATGCCGGTGTCGAGCAGCTCGAACTCGTCGTCCTGGAAGCCGCGGCGGCGGTTTTCTTCCAACAGCTGGCGGTAGGGAAACTCGCGCTGGGGATACTTGTAGAGCGCCTTGGCGTAGGAGTGCGTCGGCGTGGCGTCGAGATAGTAGAAGTATTCCTTCACGTCCTCGCCGTGGTTGCCCTCCGGGCCGGCGAGGCCGAAGAAGCGCTCCTTGAGGATGGAGTCGCGCTCGTTCCAGAACGCGGGCGCGAAGCAGAGGCGCGTGTGGTTGTCGCACCAGCCGAGCATGCCGTCCTCGCCCCAGCGGTAGGCGCGGGAGCGGGCGTGCTCGTGGGGCAGGTAGGTCCACGCCTCGCCGTTGACGGAATAGTCCTCGCGCACGGTGCCCCAGTGTCGCTCGGGCAGGTATGTTCCCCAGGGGCGCCAGTGCGACGTGCGGAGAAGGTCTTGGGCGAGGCGGGCTTGTTCGGCGTTCATGGGGGCAGGGGAGGGGAGGGAGGAGCGCGTGCGGCGATTTGAACAGCCAAGGGACGCCTTTGGCAAGGGGAGGTGAGAAGCGAGCGGTGAGAAGTGAAAAGTGGAACGGCGCGCCGCCGAGCTGTAGCTGGTGAAACTGGCCTCTCGCGGGGGTGCTTCTTTCGCATTCATTGCCCTCCCTGCGGCTTGCGACCCAAGCCCTGCCTCTCACGTTTCACTTCTCACGCTCTCCCCATGTCTGCCAATCGCCAATTCCTCCTCGCCCGCCGCCCGTCCGGACGCGTCACCCACGATGACTTCGCCCTCCGCGAGACGCCGGTGCCGGAGCCGGGGCCGGGCGAGGCGCTCGTGCGAAATTTATTGCTCTCGTTTGATCCCACGCAGCGCGTGTGGATCACGGACGTGCCGCAATACCTGCCGCCGGTGCAGATCGGCGAGGTGATGCGCGCCTACGGCCTCGGGCGCGTGGAGCAGTCCAACGATCCCAAGCTGCCCGTCGGCACGCTCGTCTTCGGGATGACCGGCTGGCAGGACTACGTGGTCGGCTCCTCGCGCGGCATGAACGCCTTCACGCCCCTGCCGCCGAACCTGTCGGTGCCGCAGGAAACCATGCTCGGGGTGCTCGGGCCGACGGGGTTCTCGGCTTACTTCGGCATGGAGATCGGCGCGCCGAAGGCCGGCGAGACCGTGGTGGTCTCCGCGGCGGCCGGCGCGGTGGGAAGCGTGGCCGGGCAGATCGCGAAGATCCACGGCTGCCGCGCCGTGGGCCTCGCCGGCTCGGCGGAGAAGTGCGAGTGGCTCACCGGCGAGCTGGGCTTCGACGCGGCCGTGAACTACAAGGCGGCCGACTGGAAGAAGCAGCTCCGCGCGGCGTGCCCGAAGGGCGTGGACATCGACTTCGAGAACGTGGGCGGCCCGATCATGGAGGCCGTGTTCAACATGCTGAACCTGCGCGCGCGCGTGGTCCTCTGCGGCCTGATCTCGGGCTACAACGAGACCGAAGACGAGTCCTCGCGCGCGAACCTGTCGCCGCTGCTCGTGAAGCGCGTGCGCCTGGAAGGTTTCATCATCCTCGACTACGCGCCGCGCTTCGGCGAGGCCGCCGCGCAGCTCGGCAAGTGGCTGGCCGAGGGGAAGCTCAAGCACCGCGAGACCGTGATCGAGGGCCTGGAGAACGCGCCCGAGACCCTCAACCGCCTCTTCGACGGCGAGAAGATCGGCAAGCTCATGCTGCGGATCGCATGACGGGCGTCCTCGCCGCGTCCGATCTTTCCGCCACGCTCGCCGGCGTGATCGCCACCGTGGCGACGTGCGCCGTGCTGGCGTGGGTGTGCCAGCGGCTGCGGCTCGTTCCGCTCGTCGGCTTCTTGCTGGCGGGCGTGTTCGTGCTGCGGGTGCCCGGCGGGATGGGCTTGATCGAGGTGCAGCCCATCGCGGCCGAGATCGCGGACCTGGGCGTGCTGCTGCTGCTGTTCTCGATCGGGCTGGAGTTTTCGCTGGAGCGCCTCGCGCGGATCGCCCGGCTCATCTTCGTAGGCGGTGGACTCCAAACGGCAGGCACCATCGCGGCCGTGGCGGGAGTGCTCGCCCTCGCCGGCGGCCGGTTGAATGACGGGATCTACACCGGCTGCCTGGTGGCGCTCTCGTCCACCGCGGTGGTGCTCAAGGTGCTTGCGGCCCGTGGAGAAAACGATTCCCCGCGCGGTGGAGCTTCGCTTGGCGTGCTGCTGTTCCAAGACCTCGCGGTCGTCGCCATGGCGCTGGTCATCCCGCTGATCGGCGTCAAGGCGGCGGCGACAGGCAGCGGCGCGGGGGCGATTTTCCTGGCGCTGGCGAAGGCCGCCGGCGTCGTGGTGCTTGCGCTCGTCGGCGCGCGCAAGGTGGTGCCCTGGGTGCTGGAGCGGGTGGCGCGGGCGCGCTCGCAGGAGGTCTTCCTGCTGAGCGTGGTGGCGATCTGCCTCGTAACGGCCTGGCTCACGAGCTTGGCGGGCGTGAGCGTGTCGCTGGGAGCGTTCCTCGCTGGCCTCGTGGTGAGCGAGAGCCGCTATCGCGAGCAGGCCTTCGCCGAAATCATGCCGCTGCAAATCCTGTTTTCCGCGGCGTTCTTCGTGTCCATCGGGCTGCTGCTCGACCTCGCCTACGTGCGCGACCATTGGGCACTGGTGCTCGCCGTGTCGCTCGGCGTGCTCACGCTCAAGGCCGGCGTGACCGCCCTTGCCGTGCGCGCCCTGCGGATGCCTTGGCGCACGGCATTGGCGACGGGGCTGGTGCTCGCGCAGATCGGGGAATTCTCCTTCGTGCTCCAGCGGCTGGGGACGGACGCCGGCCTCTCGCCGGGCGGGCTGGGCGAGGCGGGCGGCCAGCTCTTCCTCGCCGTGAGCGTGCTGCTGATGCTCGCCACGCCGTTCCTCGCGCAGGCGGCCGGGGCGCTGGAGGACTGGATGATCGGCCACCCATCCTCCGCGCCCGCGAAGTCCCACGGCGGGCACGGCGGCACGGTCGCGGTCGAGAACCATGTGATCGTCGCCGGAATGGGTGCGACTGGGAGCAACCTCGCGCGCGTTTTGCGCGATTCGCGCGTGCCGCTCGCTGTCGCGGACCTGAACCCCGCGAACATTCGCCATGCCTTGCGCGATGGCCTCGCGGCGGTGTTTGGCGACGCTTCGCGGCCCGCGGTGCTGGAGGCGGCCGGGATCGAGCGGGCCAAGCTGCTCGTCGTCGCCGTGAACGACCCGCGCGCGATCGAGCGCACCGTGCAGGTGGCGCGAGACATGAACCCCTCGCTGCAAATCATCGCCCGCTCCCGCTTCCTGGCCGAGCTGCCGGCCATCCAGCGCGCCGGGGCGGACACGGTGGTGCCGCAGGAATTGGAGGCATCGGTGGAAATCTTCCGCCGCGTGCTCCGCGCCTACCTCGTCGGCGAGGACGAGATCGCCCGCCACGTCGAGACGATCCGCGCCAACGGCTACGCCGCGCTGGGGCGCGACCACGCCGGAGAGCGCCTCGTCGTCTGCGCTGGCATCGGCGAAAATTGCCTGAACACGCGCTTCCTTTCCGTGCGCGCGGCCTCGCTCGCGGAGGGCAAGACCTTGCGGGAGCTCGACCTCGCCCGCGCCCAGGGCCTCACCGTGCGCCGCGTCGAGCGCGTGGAGGAGGTCTTCGATCCCCCGCCGGCCGATCTCGCGCTCCGCGCCGGTGACCGCCTTGCCGTGCACGGCCGCCCGGATGACTTCCTTCGCGGCGCGGCGACGTTCCTCCCTGCCTTCCGCTGACGCCGCCGGATCGCCGCTCGACGGCGGGCCGGCGCGCTCCCTGCCATGTTGCTCCCTCCACCCTAGCCGTCTCGCTCCGCTCGGCTCCATCCTCTCGGTCCCCTGATCCCTGAATCCACCATCGCGCGCGTCGCCGCGGCCAATGACATCGCGGATGTCATCGGCGCCGTCGTGACGCTCAAGCGCGCCGCGGGACGCTACAAGGGCTTGTGCCCGTTTCACCGCGAGAAGACGCCCTCGTTCACGGTGGATCCGCAGCGGCAGATGTATAAATGTTTCGGGTGCGGCGTCGGGGGCGGCGTCTTCAAGTTCATCATGGCGTGGGAGAACCTGGACTTCCCCGCGGCGGTGAAGCGCCTCGCCGACCGCGCCGGCCTCGTGCTCGGCGAGGACGAATGGCGCGGCGCGGGCGGCCCTTCCGATGCCGAGCAAAAACGCCGGCGCCGGCTCCTCGCGCTGCACTCAGAGGCGACCGAGTGGTTCCACCGGCAACTCATGAAAAACCCGGCTGCGCAGGCGGCGCGCGACTACCTGCGTGGCCGCGGCATGGGGAAGGACATCGCGGTCCGCTGGCAGCTCGGGTGGGCGCCCGACGGCTGGAATCAGTTTCGCGACTGGGCGCTCGGCAAGGATTACCGCGCCGGCGAGCTCTTCGAGGGCGGCCTCTGCGCTGCGAAGGGAAGGGGAGGGGAACCCATGGCCTCCGACGACGAGCCGGACGTGCGCCCCGCTCAACTCTACGACCGCTTCCGTAATCGCCTCATGATCCCGGTCCGCTCCGAGCCGGGCGAGGTCGTGGCGTTTTCCGGCCGGGTGCTGGAGGCCGACGCCAAGGCGGCCAAATACGTGAACTCGCCCGAGACGCCCATCTTCACGAAGGGCGCGCTTCTCTTCGGCCTCGACCGGTCGCGGCGCGCCGTGATCGAGGCTGGCCGCGCCATCGTGTGCGAGGGGCAGCTCGACCTCATCACCGCCTTCGAGGCGGGCGTGACGAACGTCGTCGCGCCGCAGGGCACCGCATTCACCCCGCGGCAGGCCGGCATCCTGCGGCGCTGCGCGGACGAAGTGGTGCTCTGCTACGACGCCGACGCCGCCGGGCAGCAAGCTGCCGAGCGATCCTTCGCCGTCCTGCTGGAGGCGAACGTGAACGTCCGCGTCGCCGTGATGCCGCCGGGCGAGGATCCGGACTCGCTCATCCGCAACCGCGGCGCCGACGAGTTTCGCGAGCGCATCGCCGAGGCGCGCGATTTCTTCGACTTCCAGCTCGAGCGCCTCGCCTCGCTCTTCGACCTGCGCACCCCGCGCGGCCAGGCGCAAGCGGCGCGCCGGATGGCCGAGAGCGTGCGCATGGTCAGTGATCCGACGTTGCGCGACGCGGTGGCGAACAAGGTCGCCTCGCGTCTCTCGCTTCCCCAGGAGCGCTTTCGCGAGCTGCTGATCGAGCGTCCCCCGCCCCGTCGTCTGTCCCAGGAGGATGACGGTGGCGGCGCGCCGGCCGCCCCGGCGCCTGGCGAGGGGCCGCCGCCGCTGATCGCGCAACTCCTGGTCATCGCGCTCCAGCACCGCGAGGGGCGCGAATGGCTGCGCGCGCGCCCCGGCTGGAATGAGCTCCTGGCGCAAGCAGAGGGTGGCGAGCCGCTGCGCCGCGCTCTGGCCGCCAACTTTGAACCCGGGGACGCCGCGGCGGTGAACGCGTTCATCGCGTCACAGCCTCCCGCGGAAGCCGCCATCCTTGAGACCGCGGCCTTCGAGTCTCTTCTCCCGAATCCCCTGCAAACGGCGAGAGACTGCTGGGCAGACTTTGAGGCGATTGAAATTCAGCGGGAATATTTCGAGGTGAAGACCCGGATGGATGCCTCCGATCAGGAACGCGCGCGCCTTTTCCCGCGGTATTTGGAATTAGACAAGCGCTTGCGAGAGATCAAGCCGTCCGGCATGGGTTTAGGTTGACATTTCCCTGACGCAGTTTTGTCTTGACCTGGATTGGCCCGATCTGCTTTGGGCCTCCCACGCGGGGGACTTCTCCCGGTGGGTTTTGAACTCGTCGCCCCCTCCCGCGAATGCCTCTTGCGACCGGCCGCACCAAGAAGAAACCTGTCCTTCGGGCCAAGGCCCCGACTGCTCGCCGGAAGCCTTCGCCGGTCCGGGCACCGCGCAAGGCCAAGCCTGCGCGGTTCCGGCGCGCCGCCGTGCGCCAGCCGAGAT
>CALMOL010000079.1:1408-6701 GCA_937871685.1 uncultured Verrucomicrobiota bacterium | reverse complement strand
GCCTGACCCGAATGGCGCTTAGACAAGGTTTTGATGCAAGTAAACCTTCTGGACGCAGCCGAGAGGACAAGAATTGATGCAATTTCGTCTCCAGTCGCTCCGAAACCCACCTGTGGCTGAGCCGGCCGCTTGGCTTCTGGATTCGGTAGCGAGGCTAACGTTGGCCAGCCGTGTTTGCCAGCCGGCAAAGAAGCGAAAGGCCGCCTTTTGACGTCAAGGAGCAGGCTTCGCACAGAGCTACCACGAGAGGTTTGCTTCTGGTAAGCGCGTGAATTCGGCGTGCAGCATCCAGTATGCCAACATCCTTAACTAAGCGCCATTCCTGCCTGACCCGTTTCACTCTCTGGCACTCCGCTTTTTCCTTTTTGTTCATCCACAAGACTCTCCTTCACCTCTCGTAGCACGAAAATCTTAAAGAACCGTTAACAGAACGGGGTTTTCGCTCGAAAACCCCTTGGCCACCAGAAGCATGGAGCCGAAGCACCGGGTCAAGAAAAATACGACCCGACGAAGGAGGGACCCAAGCGACGAGGCCGCACGGCCCTTCGTGCCGGCTCTCCTAGGCGGCCAGCAGCGGTGCGGGGGACTCTGGGCGCACGGCTGCTGGCCGGGGGGCGTTGCGGGGGCTTGCCCGCGCTAGAAAGGGATGTGTCCGAGACGGGCGGCTCGGACCAGGGGAAAGACCTTTCCCCTAAATTGAGAGCCTCAGAAGGATTGCGATAGGGCGCTTAGGCTATTGAATATCCGTTCGTCTTCAGCTGGCTGGCACGGCGCTTTCGAGTGTGACAAAACTTTGCTTGCACCGGTGCCCAACCGTGAATTTATGGATTCTATGATAAGAAATCTTCGGCTTTGGGTTCCAGCTGTATTGGCATTGGCTTTAGGCACTGCGGTCGCAAAAGCCATTGATGCGGATGGCGATGGCATGAGTGACGTGTGGCAGCGCCGCTACGGGGTCGCCTCCGCGCAGGCCAACCAGGATTTCAACGGCACCGGGCGCACAAATGTGCAGAAGGCGGCCGCCGGTTTGGATCCCCGCGACGTCAAGTCGGTCCTTGTAGTGAAGCCCACGGTTGTTGCCCCCGGCCAGATCGTGCTGACCTGGGACAGCGTGCAGAGCAGACGCTATCGCCTGGAGTCCAGCGCCGATGCACAAACATGGACTGACTTCACACCAGATTTCCCCCCATACCCAGACGGTTCCTTCATGGGCAACGGCGCGCCGATTTCTACGATGGTGTTCCCTTCGGAAACCAAGAAGTTCTTCCGCGTGAAGGTGCTGCCCTCCTTCGACACGGACAACGACGGCCTGGATGACTATGAGGAATTCCTGCTGGGCACCAGCCCTTTCAGCGCCGACACGGACGGCGACGGGCTGACCGACATTCAGGAATTTCAGGGCTTCATGGTCAACGGCCAGCTCGTCTATACCGATCCAACCAAGGCCGACTCGGATGGCGATGGCGTGCCCGATGGCGCGGAGGTGGCCGCGGGCAAAAACCCAATGGATGCCTCCGACGGCTTCCCGCCCAGCCCACAGCAGCGCGCTGTGCGCCTGCGCATGCAGTTCCGCGGCACCTGGCCGGATTACACCACCAGCAACCCGCCACCCATCCCCGCAATCCAGCTGAGCGCCGGCAGCGGCGCAACCTTGGACCAGACCGTGGTGAATACCTCGAATGCCGTAGCCAACGCTTCCTACTTCGGCAACACCGGCACCACCTACCCGGACCGCTCCCTCACTCGCGGCGTTGAGTATCCCTTTACCCTGACCTTCGCGGGCGTCGGACCCTACTGGCCCACCGTGGTTGGGCGCGTGTGGGGTTCACCCCTCAACGCTGCGGCCGACCGTGCCAACCTGATCGTTTTCAACCCCGGCAAGGGCTACTTCTTCACTAACGACGGCGGCGGCATCTGGCCGGAGGCCAACTGGCAGAGCACCGGCAACGGCACCATCACCCAGGTTCCCGACCAGCAACTGGTGGCGCGCAGCATGACCCTCGACACCGGGCGCCTTTGGGCGGTGACCTTCGACCTGGACATCGACTCGCTCAACCAGCGCGGCTCGCAGCTGCCCCTCCGTAGCCTTGCCGAGGAGGACGCCGAGGAGACCACGGCCAAGCGCGTTCCGATCAACCTGGACGACGACAACCACAACGGCATTCCCGACGCCCAGGAGACGCAGGTGGAGGGTGAGCAGAGCCTCATCCCCGTGATCCTGGAGGTGGCCCCGCAAAGCCTGGAGTGGGACAAAATCAAGATCAAGATCAACACTGACGCCAGCGCCACCGAGATCAATCTGTGGCGCCTGGACCGCCCTGGCGATACGAAGACGGCCGACCGCAGGATCACCCCCGGCACCGCCTACACGGCCGCCCAACTCGGCCTCGGCGCGACGCTACCCGGCGGCGGCAAGCAGACGCAGCTCAAGTTTTTCATCGAGGGCTTGGCCCTGACCAACGGCAACCGCTACCTGGAGGCGGTCTTCATCTTCAATAACAATACCGAGCGCGAATACTTCAAGGACCGCGTGCTTTTCACCGTGGTGCCCGAGGTGGAGATTGTGGTGGACGCTGGCGCATCGAGCCGACCAAGCGCCCCCGACGCCATCAACTCTAATGCCGTCGGCGGCATGGTGAAAAGTAACAAAGGCCCGAGTGGCGAGAGGCACTGGGTTTCGCCTAAGAGTTCGGGCGGCTTCCTCGTTGTCCGAAGTCTGATCTCTCCTGATGGCACGAGCTTCGATGACGTTTACAAGTGGGAAGACCTTCCTGGAACTTCAGCCGTCCCAGGCGACCCAGCAGCTCGCTATGTCACCAGGGATGACGCCAAAAAATACCAGCTTCGGGTGTTGAGGAAAGCTGACAACTCGGAAGCCGATCGCCTCAACGTTTGGGTCGTGTGGGCAATGGGACGGCTCGCGACGACCCCAAACCCCACGGCGACACTTAAGCCTTACGTGATTCCTATCCTGCACGACGGAACAAAAAACGCTCCAGGAGTGCGCCTCGAACTGGACCGCTCTTTCGACTTCGTCTTCAAAATCGAGCCCGCCGAGATGTTCGTTGCGGCAAACGACATTCCGAACCTAGGCGGCTTCAGAGATGCAGCGGGAGATTCACAGATCAACGGAGTCAGCCCGGTAACTGGAGCTTCCCTACGTTATGGGGCGACGAGACGATGGGACGTTTCACGGCAAATCCAAATTCGCATCCTCAATCCGAACTTGATTCCTTATGGGAAGTTTCCCGCGGTTTACGGCTCCATCTTCGACGGCCAACCTCAAGCAGACTCTGTTGCAGTCCATTATCCTTCTTCTCCCCTGATCGGGAACGACGACTCTGGCACCACGGATGAGACCTTTGATCCCTACGGGACAAACAGCACACCCCGCTTCGCCCACGGGATTGGGGAGATCACCTCTTACGATTTGCCCACCAGTAGTATTTCTAACGCCGCTGGTATGCAGGGTTTCACCTACCAAGAGATCGATCTGTTCAAGGAGTTCGCTCGACTCCAAATCGGAACCGACTGGTATGTCATCTCAGATCCCTTCTTCTGGAACTTCATCATGAAACTGCGCTTCGAGAACGGAGCTTGGGTGAATGATGGGTCCAACACCGGTCTCGGCAACTAGGCCAATATGCGCGTAAAAATCATTCTACTTTTTGCTTTGGCACTGCTGGTATCGCCTTGCATTTTGGCCGCTGCTGAGGCCAAGCCGGGCTTGTCTGACGATGATCGCGCCCTTCTGTTGTCGCGGGATGAATCGTTGATCAACGAACTTTCTGAAGCTGACCGTGAAGGAGACGCCAAAGCGGAGGCAGCGTTGAACGCCGCCGCTTCAGGGCGGCGCGTCACCGTCATCCAGGCAGCCCTTGTTGGTAGCAGTGCGAAACTGCGGCTCGAAGCGTTGCGCGCTTTGCAAGGATTCCCGGATGATGAAGTGCTCATCGGTCTCAAGAGGGCACTTGAGAGTCAAAGCATCTGGACCATCCTTGACGCCGGAAAGGGCGGAGACGCTCAACGGTCATTTGGCCAGCTTATCGCGGCGATCTTGCCACGCTTTGAAGTAACGCTCGCTGGAGAAGCAGACTTATCTCAGCCGGCAGTGCGGGCCGACATTCTTCGGCGACTGCCAAAAGGAAATGAGCTTCTGAAGATCGGCGCGGAAGAGGACAAAATGATCAAGGATTTGAAGCTGGCCGCTGATTTGGACCAAGCGGACAAAATCCTTTACAGAGCAATCGATGAGCGGCGCTTCTTCGTGCTGATTGCTGTTTTGACTGGAGGCAACCTAGATTTACGACTCCCAGCATGGAAGGCATTGGGATACTTTCCCCGTTCGGAGCAACTTTTTGCGCTCAAGCTGCTCTTGGCCAACGAGTCCATGTGGAAGATGGTTTACGACAAAGGGGAAATGACTTCGATTCAGGAATACTTTGATTCTCGCATCCTTGAAGCTCTCAGAGGTTTCGGTGTGCCAGCCGCTTCACGCGAGGATCTTTACCGACCCGAGGCACGGGCCGCCATCATCAAGTCTTTGGACGAACGGAACCCGGCGCGCTGACCACGGTCCCGCTTTGGACAAGGCTCACGGCAATCTGAGGAGTTCCAGCCTCGACCGTTGACGTTGAAAGGGACCGAAATGCGCGTCCACCTGAATTGCTCCTTGGCGCTCTGTCCCATCCGTTCGGGTCAATTATTCGGGTCAGGATAAAACTCGTGACTCTTCGAGGTGAACTGAACATGCCGCTGCCCTGCCGCGTGCGTCTGAGATTTACCGGGGTGTTCCATCTCAAGGCGGTATCGTTCAGTAATGTGGGCCTCACTTGTCTAGCCGGCGCAACAGCGATGCTTGCCGATATCCCTCGTGATTACCGAGTGATCGACTTAGACGACGTTATTGCATGCCGGTGATCTCGCCGTGCGCGTCCACGTCGATGGCTAGCGCGCGGGAGAGCTTGGGCAAGCCGGGCATGAGCATCATGGCCCCGGAGATGACCACCAGGAAGCCGGCGCCGGCGGAGAGGGAGACGTCGGTGACGCGCAGGGTCCAGCTGGTGGGGGCGCCGAGGCGCTTGGGGTCGTCGGTGAGCGAATATTGGGTCTTGGCGATGCAGATGGGCAGGTGGCCGAAGCCCCAGCGGGTGAAGCGCTCGAGGCTTTGGCGGGCGCGCTCGCTGAGGGCGACGTCGGCGGCGCCGTAGATCTGGCGCGCCACCTTGGCGATCTTTTCCTCGATGGGATCGCCGGGCGCGTAGGTGGTGGTCAGCGTGGGGGAGGGATGGGC
>CALMOL010000079.1:0-1398 GCA_937871685.1 uncultured Verrucomicrobiota bacterium | reverse complement strand
TGGCGACCGCGCTCATCAACTGGCTGGCCACCAACCCCACCAATGAGCCCACGCCCGCGGCCGACCGCAAGGTGCTGATCGTGGGAGACCTCAACTCCTACGCCATGGAGGACCCGATCACGGCGATGACCTCGACGACCTTGCGCGCGAGGGCCTCGGCGCCTTCGCCGCCCTTGGCGTAGGCTTCCGAGAGCGCGAAGGCCGCGCCGCGCGCCTCGCAGGCGGTGCGCAGGGTGTCGAGGTCCGCGTCCGTGTCGTCGGGGAAGCGGTTGATGGCGACGACGACCGGCAAGCCGAAGCCGCGCACGATGGCGATGTGCCGCTCGAGATTGACGAAGCCGCGCTGAAGGTCGCCCTCGCCCTGCTGCCGGACGCTCTTGACGGTGGTGACGAGGACCGCCGCGGCCGGCTGGATGCCGGAAAGCGGTCGGACCAGGTCCATGTATTTCTCGAAGCCCAGGTCGGAGGCGAAGCCGGTTTCGTTCACGACGTAGTCGGCCAGGCGCAGGCCCATTTGCTGCGAGACCACGGAGGAGGTGCCGTGCGCGATGTTGGCGAAGGGGCCGCAGTGGACCGTGGCCGGGGTGCCCTCGGTGGTTTGGACGAGGTTGGGCAGCAGCGCCTCGGCCAGCAGGGCCATCATGGGGCCGGTGGCGTGGAGATCCGAAGCGCGGACGGGGTCGCCCCGGCGGTTCTGGCCGACCACGATGCGGGCCAGGCGCGCGCGCAGGTCCTCGCGGCCGGCGGCGAGCGCGAGGATGGCCATGATCTCCGAGGCAGCCGTGATGAGGAAGCCGCTCGGGCGGTTGGAGCCGTCGCGCTGGCGCTTGTCCGGCGGGGTGACCGCCACGGTGACCGAGCGCAGGGCGCGGTCGTTCATGTCGAGCGTGCGCGGCCAGGTGACGGCGGCGGGGTCGAGGTCGAGCTCGTTGCCGTGGAAGAGGTGCGAGTCGATGAGCGCCGCGAGCAGGTTGTGCGCGGAGGTGATGGCGTGGAAGTCGCCGTGGAAGTGGAGGTTGATCTTTTCCGCGGGCTCGACCTGCGAGCGGCCGCCGCCGGCCGCGCCGCCCTTCATGCCGAAGACGGGGCCGAGCGAGGGCTCGCGCGAGGAAAGGATGGCGCGCTGGCCGATGCGCTCCAGCCCCTGGACGAGCCCGATGGAGGTGACCGTCTTGCCCTCGCCCGAGAGGGTGGGCGTGGTGGCGGTGACCAGGATGAGCTTGCCCCGGCGGCGGAAGCGGGGGTCGTCGAGCAGGGCCAGGGAAAGCTTGGCGGAAACGGGAGAGCGCTTCTCGTAAAGGGCCGGGGCCGAGCCTTGGTCGGCTTCAGCCGGGAGGCCGAGCTTGGCGGCGATCGCTTCGATGGGGAGGAGAGGCTTTTTCACGCGCAAGGGTTCTT
>CALMOL010000078.1 GCA_937871685.1 uncultured Verrucomicrobiota bacterium | reverse complement strand
GCGCCAAGCTCCTCCGGCTCCACACGGCCTTGCTCGCCGCTCGGCACGAGGCCGTGGCCGCCGTGCAGGCGGATTATTTTCGCGCCGCCGAGGAGATCGAGGTCACCGAGACGGCCGTCGTGCTCCGCGAGATCCGCCACGCCCTGCGCCATGTCGGCCGCTGGATGCGCCCGCGGCGCGTGCCGGTGCCGCTGGCGATGATCGGCAGCACCGCGGAGGTGAGGCCCGAGCCCAAGGGCGCGGCGCTCATCATCGCGCCGTGGAACTTCCCGATCCAGCTCGCGCTCGTCCCGCTGGTCTCCGCCGTCGCGGCCGGATGCCCCGCGGTGGTCAAGCCTTCCGAGATCACGCCCCACACGGCCGCATGGCTGCGCGATTTCCTCGCGCGCGTGTTCCCGACCGACGAGGCGGCCGTGGTCGAGGGCGATGCCAGCGTGTCGCAGGAGCTCCTCGCCCTGCGCTGGGGCCACATCTTCTTCACCGGCAGTCCCGAGGTGGGCAAGGTCGTCATGCGCGCCGCCGCGGAGCACCTCGGCTCCGTCACGCTCGAACTCGGCGGCAAGTCCCCCGCCCTCGTGGACGCCAGCGCCGATCTCGGCCTCGCGGCGGAAAAGATCGCGTGGAGCAAGTTCTACAACGCCGGCCAGATTTGCATCGCGCCCGACTACGTCCTCGCCGACGCGCGGATCGCGCCACGCCTGGAGCATGGCCTGGCCGAGGCCGCCCACCGCTTCTTCGGTCCCGATCCCGCCCGTTCGCCGGACTACGCCCGCCTCGTCAACGTGCGCCATTTCGAGCGCGTCCGCGGCCTGCTCGGCGACGCCCTTGCCCGCGGCGCCCGCCTCGTCTGCGGCGGCCAGGTGGACCCGGCGGAGCGCTACATCGCGCCCACCGTGCTGGCCAGCGTGATGCCGGCATCCCAGATCCTGCACGAGGAAATCTTCGGTCCCGTGCTGCCGCTGATCGCGTGGGAGCGAGAGGACGATGCGCTAGCCTTCATCCGCGCCCGCGAGAATCCGCTCGCCATGTATGTGTTCTCGCGAGACAACGCCGCCATCGCTCGCTACCACCGCGGCACGCGCGCGGGCGGCGGCTGCGTGAACGACGCGCTCTTCCACTACTTCCACCAAGATCTGCCCTTCGGCGGCGCGGGCTGGAGCGGCCAAGGACGCGCGCACGGCGAGGCCGGCTTCCTCGCGTTCTCGAATCCGCGCGGCGTTCTGCGCCGCCGTTTCGGCACGGCCGACCGCTTGCTCTATCCGCCCTTCACGCCCTGGTCACGCCGCCTGATCGATCTGCTGATGCGCTGGCTGTAGGGGATGCTGGCGCGGAGGTTGAGAGTTGAAGGTTGAGGGTGGAGAGAAGCGATCGCCCAAGCCGTCGGCTCCCTCCTCTAACCGAACCTCTCGGTGCCAAGGGCAGGCTACGGCCAACGATCCGGTTGCCCGGCTCTCTCAACCCTCAACCTCCGCCCTTGGATTCTTGCCACGACTACGTCCTCATCGGCGCGGGCTCCGCCGGCTGCACGCTGGCCGCGGAGCTGGCGCGCCTGCGACCTGATCGCTCCGTGCTCGTGCTGGAGGCTGGCGGCAGCGACCGGCATCCCTTCGTGCGCATCCCGGCGGCGTTCTCCCGCGCGTTCCAAACGCGGCTCGACTGGAATCTTTACACCGCCTCCCAGCCCGCGCTCGATGGTCGCCGGCTCTACTGGCCGCGTGGCAAAAGCCTGGGCGGATCATCATCGATCAACGCGATGATCTATCAGCGCGGCCACGGCGCCGACTACGACGATTGGGCGGCGCGTGGTGCCGAAGGCTGGAACTGGGACCAAGTGGAGCCGCACTTCCGCGCGACCGAGGGAAACCAGCATCCACCCGATCCTTCGCATGGCACCACGGGTGCACTACGCGTCCGTGACCAGCCCGACCCGCACCCGCTCTCGCGAGCGATGATCGCCGCGTTCGCCGAGCGCGGTGTCCTGCCTTCCGCCGACCTCAACAACGGTAATCCTCGTGGCGCTGCCCTCAACCAAGTCACCCTGCGCGGCTCCCGCCGCTGGAGCGCTGCCGACGCCTTCCTGCGCCCGGCGATGGAGCAAGGCACGGTCCAGGTCCAGCCCCGCGCCAGCGTGAAGCGAGTCGTGATCGAACGCGGCCGCGCGGTCGGCGTGGAGTGGCGCGGACGATGGGGCGGCCAGCACCTTGCGCACGCCCGCCGCGAGGTGATCCTGTGCGCCGGCGCAGTGCATTCCCCCACCCTGCTGATGCTTTCCGGCGTCGGCCCCGCCGAGCATCTGCGTGAGTTGGGCATCCCCGTGCTGGCTAGCCTGCCCGGCGTCGGCGAAAATCTCCAAGACCACCTCGTGGTCGGCGCCATTGCCGCCGTGCGTGCCCCCGGCACCTTGGGCGAGGCGTTGACGCTGCGCGGTGCCCTTCGTTACCTCCTGCGCGGCCGTGGACCGCTGGCCTCGAACGTCGCCGAGGTATGCGCGTTCGCCGGCGAGGACGACGCCGGCCTGCCCGCTTGGCAATTCCACGGCGCGCCCGGCTATTTCAAGAACCACGGCCTTGGCCGCGAGACCACGCCCGCCATTTCGCTCGGCCCCGTGCTGCTGCGGCCACGGAGCGTCGGTCGGATCCGCCTCTCTTCCGCCGAGCTCTCCGCACCGCCTGAGATCGATCCGCGCTACGGCTCTGACCCGCGCGACCTCGACTCCCTCGTCGCTGGCATCCGCCTCGCGCGCCGCGTCCTGGCCGCGCCGGCGCTCGCTCCCTGGCATCCCGAGGAAGTCCTCCCCGGCCTTGCCTGCGCCGAGGATGATCTCGATGCCCTGCGCGCTCACGTCCGCGCCACCGGCGAGACCCTCTACCATCCCGTCGGGACCTGCCGCATGGGCGCGGCCGCCGACCCCGGCGCCGTGCTCGATCCGCAGCTGCGCGTCCGCGGCGTCGCCGGCCTGCGCGTCGTGGACGCCTCCGTCATGCCCGTGATCCCGCGCGGCAACACGCACGCGCCGACCGTCATGCTCGCGCACCGCGCGGCGCGGATGATTGCGGACGCGTGAATCGCGGTTATCCGCCTCCTGTCCATGCTGCCCACGCTCGAAAAACTCCTCGTCCTCCAAGATCGCGACCAGAAGATCCGCGCCTGCCGCGCCGAGGAGCGCGCCTTGCCCGGCGAGCGCCAGTCGCTCGAGGCCAAGCGCGCGGCCGCCGCCGCCACCCGGGAGAAGGTTCGCGCCGCGGTGAAGGAGAACGAGGCCGCCCGGCACGCCCTCGAGGTCGAGGCGGCCGCGAAGCGCACCCAGGCCGGGCGCTATCGCGTCCAGCAGATGGAGACGCGCAAGAACGAGGAGTTCAAGGCCCTCGCCCATGAGATCGAACATTGCGAGAAGGCCGCCCTCGCCATCGAGGACCAAGTCATCGAGAAAATGGAGGCCGGCGAGCGTCTGGACGCCGAGACCAAGGCCGCCGAGACCACCCTCGCCACCACCGAGCGCCAAGTCGCCGCCCAGCTTGCCGATCTCGATGCAAAAGCCGCCCAGCTCACCGCGCGCCTGCGCGAATGGGAAGCCGGCCGCGCCGCCCTCACCGCCGAAATCGGCGAGGAAGAGCTCGTGGACCTCTACGCTCGCATCCTCCACAAGAAGGGCGACGCGGCCATCGTCGCGCTGGAAAACGAAATCTGCTCAGGCTGCCACATGAAAGTGCCCGGCATCACCGTTTCCGACCTGAAGGCCGACCGCGCCATCGTCCAATGTCCGAACTGTTCGAGGATCCTTTATCGAGGCTGAGGTAATTTCCAACTGCCGATTGCCAATTGCCGATTGGCTCTCGCGCAAAGTCCGGCCTTCGCTCGTAGCCTGCAGTCGATCGGCAATCGGCAATCCCCCCTCTTCATGAGAATTACCGGCCTGGAGACAGAATACGGCTGCCTCGTTTCCGACGAGCGCTCCCCCGGCGGCGCGGACGCGTGGCCGGTGCGGGTGAAGGGGCACCTCTTCCGCCGCCGCGCCGTCGGCGTGCTCGACCTCCACTACCGTGACTACGAGGAGCCCCCCGGCAACGGCGGCTTCCTGCGTAACGGCGGCCGCCTCTACCTCGACATGGGGCACCTCGAATACTCGTCGCCCGAGTGCCTCACCCTCGCCGACCTCGCCGCCTACGACGCGGCCGGCGATGCCCTCGTGCAGTCCGCCCTCGATGACCTCGGCGCCTCCGAGCGCGTCGCGTTCATCAAGAACAACGTGGACCACCACACCGGCGCCACCTTCGGCTGCCACGAGAACTACCTCGTCCAGCGCGCCGCCGAGTTCTCCCACGAAAACATCGCTGCCCTGCTCGCCTTCCTCGCCACGCGGCAGATCTACGCCGGTGCCGGCCGCGTCGGCGAGGCGCACGGCGCCTCCTTCGACTGGGAACCTGCGCGCCCCTCGTCCGCGGTCGGCGGGCCGCCGGTGGAATACCAAATTTCCCAGCGCGCCGACCACATCGTCAACGACATCTACCAGTGGGTGCAATTCAACCGCGCCATCATCAACGCGCGCGACGAGCCTCTCGCCGACCCCCGCCGCTTCCGCCGCCTTCACCTCCTCATCGGCGACTCGAACCCCTCCCCCTTCGCCTGCGCCCTCAAGTGCGGCGCCACCGCCGCCGTCCTCTCGCTCCTCGAGGAAGACGCGATGCCCCGCGGCTGGGAATTGCTCGACGCCGTGGAAGCCACCCGCGCCATCTCGCGCGACCAATCGCGCCAGTGGGCCGTCCCCCTCGCCGACGGCCGCACCTGCGACGCGCTCGACGTGCAGCTCGCCTTCCTCGCCGCCGCCCAGGCCCGCCTCGCCGGCCGCGACGACGAGACCGACTGGCTCCTCGCCCAATGGGAGCACACCCTCGCCTGCCTGCGCCCCCGCCCCGAGGCCCTGCTCGGCGGCGTGGACTGGATCACCAAGCGCTGGCTGCTGGAGCAATTCCGCGCCGAGCAAGACCTTGCGTGGACCGACCCGTGGATGCAGTCGCTCGACCTCGAATACCACAACGTGAACCCCGAGCGCGGCCTCTTCTTCGCCGTCGAGCCCGCGTCCAAGACCATCGGCGAGTTCAACGCCACCGCCTTCGCCGCCGCGCGCGGGATCGCGCAAACCCAGCCGCCCGCCGGCTCCCGCGCCGTGGCCCGCGGCCTGGCGGTCGAATTCTTCCAGCGCGAAGGCGGCCCCTACATCATCAATTGGGACGCCATCATCCGCGGCCCCCAGGACCAGCTTTCCCTCCCCGACCCGCACCAGGAATACACCCGCGAGGCCGCGGAATTCCTGCGGTGAAGTTCAGGCGTTGAGCGTGGAAAACAGGGGGCGCGATGCGGAGGGCGGGAGCTTGCTCCCGCTCTCAACACGGCAACGACGCTGTCCGCAGCCAGAACCCCGGTGCGGCCGGTCAAATCGGTCACATCGGTCATATCCTTCAGGCCCATCCACGGCGGTATCCTCGATGCCACCGGGCCGAAGCGAGCCGTGTTGAGAGCGGGAGGAAGCTCCCGCACTCCCCATCGCACTCACGCATCCGCGGGCACGTCTTCCAGCGGCGGAGGCGGCGCGAGGCGATAAATCACCTCCACCGTCCCGGCCCCGGCGTGCTGGCGCGACTCCTCCTCCGCCACCGACGCCAGCACGCGGAACGCTCCGGCGTTCTCCCCCGCGATCAGCGCGCGCCAGCGCCGGATGCCCGCGTTCCAGGAAATCCCCGCCAGCGCGCGCAGCACCAGACGGCCGATCCCGCGGCCTTGCCAGGAATCAATCACCGTCACCGCCACCTCACCGATGGTGGGGTCACTCGTCTCGCGCTCACAACGCGCCACCGCGATCGGCGTGCGTGCCCGGCCCCGCCGGTCGGCCACCGCCACGCCGAGCGTGCGGCGATGCTCCCCGTCGCCCGCCGTCAGATAGGCCAGCTCGGCCGGCGACAGCGTCGGCTTGGCCGTGAGGAAGCGGCGCTGTCGCGATCGCTCCGAAAGCTGCTCGAAGCCCCGCCGGAGCCGGAGCACATCCCCCGGGTGCAAAGGCCGCATCACCAGCGGCGTGCCGTCATCCAGGCGCACACGGATCGGGCGGCCGGCGGCCTTGCGGTGCTTGGAAGAACTCACGCAACACCCATCGCCGCCCGCCTCGTGCCGGCAAGCGCGGGCAGAGCCCGGCGCCGCCGCGGAAGCTAGAGCGGGACAGGGAGAAGATTGGTCCGGTTGAGACCGACGACCTTCCTGGGCCAACCGCGCGCCTTCGCAAAGCAAACGCGCGCGTTTGTTCGACACACGGCGTCGTTCTCTTCCTAAACGAGCGCGTTTCAAAACGAAACGCCAGCGTTCAATCGGCAAACGACGCCGTTTGGAAATCAAACGCGCGACTTTCCCAAGTAAACGACGTCGCTCTGGATCAGAACGCGCGCGTTTGAAAAGCAAACAACGGCGTTTCAAGTCCAATCGACGGCGATTGAAAAGCAATCGACGGCGTTCTTGAACCAAACGACGGCGTTTGGGAGTCAATCGACGTCGATCAAAAATCAAACGAAGTCGTTTGAAACCCAAACGGCGTCGTTCGAGAACGAAACGACGTCGTTTCGAAAGCAATCGACGGCGTTTGGCAGAAAAACGGCCGCGGTCAGCTCCCAGAAGCAATCGCCACCGCCAAGCCTTCCAGAATCGCCCTTTCAATATACGGCGAGTCCCCGCCGACGATCACCCGAATCTGGGTCAGTCAGGGCCTCGCTCAAGGGTGAGCCACGGAGTCAGTAGCCGCCGCCGCACCTCGCTCGTCGATGGCTGAGCGCGCCTCTCAAGGAGGCTCTGGTGCCTGACCCGCGGGTTGCGAACGAAGGTCGAGGGCAATCTGACCCCGCGCGGCTGAGACGAGAGGACTCGGCGCGCCGGCGAGGAAGCCGGGCGCGAAACTTTCTTCATTTTTCCGAAAATAGTTTGGGGGGTATGACCGATCCTGACAAGGGGTCTGTGGGAGGCTTCCGGCGTCACCAATTCCTCGGTGGCTACCCCCGACCGGCGGACCGCGGCGCCGGCGGGAAATTCGATCCGCGGTCTTGAGAGCATCGTTCGTCCTATGAAACCCAAAACCCTCCCCCGTTCCAACCGCCTCCCGCTCATCGTCACCGCCGAGCAGTGGCACGCCATCACCAC